>JBLGCN010000145.1:0-5933 GCA_047617405.1 Natronomonas sp. | reverse complement strand
CCGTCCATGTGGGCCTGTAGCGCCCGTCGGGGGTCGACCTCCGTGACGACCGTCTCCGCGCCCAGCGAGCGGAGTTTGCTGGCGACCCCGCGGCCGACGTACCCGTAGCCGGCGACGACCGCCGTCTTCCCCGCAATCATCGCGTTGGTCGTGATCATCACGTTCGCCAGCGCCGACTCGCCGGTGCCGTGGACGTTGTCGAAGAAGTGTTTCATCGGCGTGTCGTTGACGCCGTAGACGGGGAACTCGAGCACGTCCTCCCGGTCCATCGCCTCTAGCCGGGTGATCCCGGCGGTGGTCTGCTCACCGCCCGCGAGCACCCTCCGGGCGACCTCGGGGTGGGCGTCATGAGCCTTGGCGATCAGCTCGCAGCCGTCGTCAAGGATGATGTCGGGCTCACGCTCCAGCAGGGCGTGCTGGGCCTCCTCGAACTCCTCGTCGGTCATCCCCTCGTGAGCAAAGGCCTCGTACCCCTCCTGGGCGTCCAGAAACCGGACTACATCGCCGTGGGTCGACTGTGGCTCCGAGGGCGCAAAGAGCACCTCGGCGCCGGCGGCCCGTAGCGTCTCGATGAGCACGCCGGTCTTTGTCTCCAGGTGTGAGGCAACCGCAACAGTCAGCCCGTTAAAGGGCCGTTCGCGGCCGAACTCCTCGGCGAATGACTGTAACAGCGGCGTGTGGTCCCGCGTCCACACGAGCGGGTCGTCGGTCTCCGGCTCGGTCGCCTGGTCCTCGAGCGCTCCCGATGGCATACCTGGACTCTCGGCCCGAGCAATAAAAGGGCCTGTGAGTTCGCGAGACCCGGTGTGGACCCTCCGAACACCCCCTCCGGACGGCTCCGGTCGAGGCGGTCACCCCTCTGGCGCGGTCGCCACGAACAGGAACGTCTCCGGGCGCTCGTCGAGGCGGTCGAGTCTCAGGTCGGCGTCGGCGACGTGTTCACGGACCGCCGCCGGGGCGTACCGCTCGGCGACCGGCGGGCCCGACTGCCCCGGCCCGTCCCCGCTCCAGTCCGCGACGACGAGTCGGCCGCCGGGCGCGAGCACGCGGGCGAGTTCGGCGAGTGACTCCGCGGTCGCGAACTCGTGGTAGGTCATCGTCGAGAACGCGGCGTCGACACTGCCGTCGGCGAAGGGGAGCGTGTCGGCGGCGGCGGTGACCGGGGTGACGGCCGCCGGCACCCCCTTCTCGCTGTAGAAGCCGTGCATGACGGGCTGGACGTCGAGCGCGAACACGCGGCCGGCCGCGGGTGCGATGTCGTCGGTGTAGAAGCCGGTGCCGCTGCCGACGTCGAGGACGGTCTCAGTCCCGTCGAGTGCCAGCGCACCGAGCAGCTCCTCGACGGAGACCTGCCGGTACCGCTCGGCCCCCTCGAGTCGGTCCGCCATCGCCGCGTCGAACGTGTGATAGCCCATCGACCGAGTGGACGGGCCGGCGACCAATCAGTCTACCCCCGGCGCGACGACAGTGCGGGTCGCCCGTCAGTCCAGCCCTTCCACGTCGGAGTCGAGCAGGCGGGCGGCGACCCCATCGATGTCGCCCCCGGAGAGCGCCGACCGGACGAGTAACTGCCCGCCGATAACCGCGGGGCTCAACACGGTGTCCGCACCGGCACGCCGGAGCTTCTCGACGTTCTCGCGGACGGTCGCGGCGGCGACGATCCGGACCTCCGGGTTGAGTTCGCGGGCGGTCAGGACCGCGAAGGCGTCGTCGGCATCGTCCTCCGTGGCGGCGATGACCGCCCGGGCGCGCCCGACGCCCGCGTCCCGGAGGGGGTCCTCGTTGCTAGGGTCACCGGCGACGACCCTGATATCCTGGTCCCGCAGTCGGGCGACCCGGTCGTCGTCGGCTGTGACGACGACGAACGCCGTCTCCGCGAGTGCCTCGATGAGCGGTTCCGTCAGCTCGCCGTAGCCGAGCACCAGCACGTGGTCCTCGAGCAGGTCGTACTGTCTGTCAGACATTGTTCCGAGTGCGTGTGAGAGGCGTGCCTCGAGCGCCGGACCGAGCACCGAGCCCAGCGCGACGGCGAAACCGGCCGTCCCGAGCACAACGACAGAGACGCTGAACAGCCTGGCCTGGGCCGACTGGGCGGTCACGTCGCCGTAGCCGACGGTGCTCGCGGTGACGATAGTGTAGTACAGCGCGTCGAGCGGGCCGGTGACGCCGACAAACTGGCCACGAAGGGCGTAGGTCCCTGCCGTCCCGTAGACCAGTGTCCCGACGAGCGCGAGGGTGGCTGCCCGCTGGGCTGTCGAGAGTGCGACCGCCCGCCGGAACCGTCCCCGATTCAACAGCAGCGTCGGCAGGGACAGCAGCGACAGTGCCACCAGCGGCAGCGAGAAGACACTGGCCTGCACCAGCCCCTGGACCGCCGTGACGGAGACGAGCACCGTCGTCGCGTACCAGGCCGTCCGGTAGCCCTGGCGCAGCCCCCACGCGCCGAGCAACACCAGAAAACCCGTCAGCGTCCCGGTAAAGCCCGCGGTCTGTCGGACGGTGTCCGGGACGAGCGGTGAGAGCGGCCCGGACACCTGCTGGGTGGCGATGTTGGCGACCCCGGTGGCCAGCGAGAGCAGCGCCACCAGCGTCGTCAGCAGGACTGCTGCGCGGGCCGCGAACAGCGCCCGCCGCGTCGGCGTCGCCATGGCCGTGTCGTCGCCGGCAGCCGGCTAAAGGCTTCGTGTCCCCGTTGTTGCCCGAAGTGCCCGGCTCCCCGCCGTCTGTGTCACCCGTCGCTGTCGCCTCCCCCGGCGGCGTCCGGTGACCGGCAGTGTTAGCTGCCGCGACCTGCCCCCGCTGACCCCTCACCCCGACCCGGCGCGTCGCCGCTCCGGCCAGTGGCACCATCCGGAAGCGGTGTGACCTCGAAGACGCCGACTGTCCCGCTGACCTCGTAGCCGACCGCCAGCAGCGGGCTCGTGACGGGGCTGTCCGTCACAGGAACGAATTCGATGCCCTCGGGGCTGAAACCCCCGCCCCGGCCGGGGTCCTCCGGGTCGTCCAGGAGGTCGCCGAAGGTGACCGAGGAGTCGCGGTTGACGACCCCCTGGACGAACCGCGGGTTCGTCGGCGCCGTGAGGTCGTGGACGAGGACCCTCGACCCGCGCTCGGTCCCGACGAATCCGAGGGTTCGGCCGCCGACCCGCCCGGTCTCGACGCCCTCGGTCTGGGGGCCGCCGCCGGTCTCGTACCGGCCGACGTGCCGGACTGCATCGCAGCACCGCCAACGCCCGTCACCGCGGCAGCCCCGCCGAGCGCACTCAACAACTCGCACCGCGAGAGTGACAGGTCAGCCGTCACGACGGGCTGTGTCGGGGTACGGTATAACCTCTGGTAATTAAAAGACATACGACTCTGTACGGTACATCTCGGTACAGAGTGCCCGGAAACGCTGTCGACAACCCCGCACCGAGGCGCGACTACCGGGTGCAGCGGTGCGCGGCCACGGCGAACGTTCATATCCCGGGACAGAAAAGAGAGGGTGTGCAGTGGAAGCTGTTCGCCACGCTGGCCGAGACCGCCGACAGCGAGGTGACCGTGGCCGCCGAGGGGACGATGAGTTTGCGGGAGGCGCTCGACGCGCTGCTGGCCGCGGAGCCGGCGCTAGAGGACCACCTCCTCGGGGAGTCGGGCGAGCTCCGCGAGCATATCCGCCTCCTTCACGAGGGCGAGGACCCCTTCGCCGCGGGCGAGGGTTGGGAGACAGCCGTCGGTCCGGAGGACGAACTCGCGGCCTTCCCGCCGGTCAGCGGCGGTTAGAGGTCGGTCGCAAAGACCAGCCCACCCTGGTCGAGGGACGCGCGAGCGGCCCCGGCGCTTGCGACGTGCCGCGGGGTTGCGGGCGCACAGACGCGGGCCTCGTCAGCCCCGGCACGGGCGGCGTCTGCGCGGACGGCGTCAAACAGTGTGGCGCCGGCGCCGGGCTCCCAGGCCGCCGCGGCGTAGTCCGCCACCACACCCTCGTGGTGGTCGGGGTCGCGGGTGCCCAGCCGGACCGCCGTTGCGCGGGCGCGACGCCCGTCCCCGAGGAGTGCGAGCGGCGACGCGGCAGCGACCCGCTCGCGGGTGAGTTCGGTAAACGCCCACGACTCCTCGTCGGCCAGCGCCAGCCCGGAGAGCGCAGTCCGGGCGTCGCTGTGGCTCCAGCAGTGCCACGCCCGCCCGGGGTCGTGGCTGACCTCGACACCGACGCCCTGCTCGGCGGCCGCCAGCCGCAGAAACCGACAGCCGGCGCTGACCTCGAACCCGACAGCCCGGGACTGTCCCATGCCGGCGGAGTTCCAGTCGAAGACGAGGTTGCGGGCGACACGGGCACCCTGCCCGCCCAGCCACTCGAAGAGGTGCTCGACCAGCGCCGCCCCGTGGCCCGCGCCGCGGTGGTCGGGGTCGACGCGAATACCCTGGAGCCACCCCTCGTCGTCGGCCAGCAGGCTGGCCTGGCACACCGCCACGACCCGGGTCGACGCTCCGTCCGCCACCTCGACGACCGCGGTGTGCTGGCCGGGGCCGTCGGTCGCGACCCACTCCTCGAAGACGTCGGGAACGTAGTCCTCGGCCTCGCGGTCCGGCCAGGTCCCCTCGGTGAAGCCGGCGACGTCGGCGTGGTCGTCGGCGCGGGCCTGCCGGACAGTCGTCATCGCCAAGGGGTCGACCGGTCCTGAATCTCGCCGGCCAGCGAGGCGCCCATCGCGTCGGCGACCGACTCGGCGTTTGCGAGCACCCACATTAGCTTCACCATCGCCGTCCCCGGGAGGGTGTCCTCGCCCTCGACGACGCCGGCGTCGAGCAGGTCCCGGCCGGTGTCGTAGACCCGGTCACAGACCCGGCCCTCGATACACTGGCTTGTCATCACGACGTGGGTCCCGCCGTCGACAACCGCCTCGACGGTGTCGACCCACGCGGTGTTGACGTGACCGAGCCCCGTCCCCTCGATGACCACGCCCGCGCGGTCGGAGAGGTTCCCGAGCAGTTCGGGGTCCATCCCCGGGGTGAACTTCAGCAGGTCGACCGACTCCTCGAGGTCGGGATTGAGTGCAAGGTCGGTCTCGCCCCGGGAGGTGTACTCCCGGCGGACGGAGACCTCGCGGGACCCGTAGCCCACCTCACCCAGCGGCTTCGCGCCGACGGTCTCGAAGGCGTCCCGACGGGAGGTGTGGTTCTTGCGGACCCGGGTGCCCCGGTGTAGCGCACACCGGTCGTCGGACTCGTCGGCGTGCATACAGACCAGCACCTCCGCACAGTCGCTCGTGGCGGCCTCGACCGCACAGACCGCGTTCATCACGTTATCCGAGGAGGGCCGGTCCGCCGAGCGCTGGCTCCCGGTGAACACCACCGGAACAGGGGTGTCGAGCATGAACGCCAGTGCGGAGGCGGTGAACTGCATCGTGTCGGTGCCGTGCATCACGACGACGCCGTCGGCCCCGGCCGCTATCTCCTCGTGAACGGCGTGGGCGAGCTCCTGCCAGACGTCTGGGGTCATGTTCTCCGAGAGGATGTTCGCCACCACACGGCCCCGGTAGTTGGCCAGCCCCGCGAGTTCGGGGACCGCCCGGAGGACGTCCTCGGCGTCGAACTGTGCGGTGACGGCGCCGGTCCGGTAGTCGACCGTGGAGGCGATCGTTCCTCCGGTGGAGATCAGCGAGACGGTCGGAAGGCCGTCGTCGAACTCGACCGCCGACTCGCGCTCGGTCTCGCCGGCTTCGATGTCGTAGACACCGGATTCGAGCACCTCGAGGGTCGCCGCCTCGCGGTCGACGCCGACGTTGTAGCCGCTGTCGCGTTTCACCACGATGTGTTCGGGTGTCGAGGAGGGGAGGACGACGCCTTCGAAGCTGTCGCCCCCGCGCTCGACGCGGACCCTGTCGCCGGTATTCATGCCCGTCAGTTCGGCAAGGGTCGACTTGAACCCGGCGTTCGGACGGGCCGGCGGC
>JBLGCN010000144.1:0-5934 GCA_047617405.1 Natronomonas sp. | reverse complement strand
ATATCTGCCGGTCGGCCTCATCCGGGAGGGTCAGACAAAGGAGTTGGACACACAGGTGTACGTCCCCTCGCTGGCCGTGAGCGCTGACGTGTACGCGCTCGCCGCAGCCGACAACAAGCGCGTGCTCGACCTATGAGTCGCGGGAGTTAGCAGACCACTCTCGGACACGCGGACACGAGACGGACGGGCCGGACGTCGGAACGCCGGCTGGCAGTGTAATGTCCCGGTCGGCAGGTGTCTGCGTCATCAAGAAGACGCTGACATCCAGACCGCTCAACATCGGTGCCAGTAGATTTGTCTCGATACACTTCGATAGAGGGGTGGTCTACGCCGAGTTCTTCGACAGCGTATTCGTGAGTCGCTTCGAGCTGTTGGTCAAGGTTTTGGTCCGCAGTCGAAACCCGAACGTAGGCGGCTGTGGACATAGATTCGCCCACGGTGCGTGACTATTTAAAAGACCGAGCTTACGCCCATGTGGGCAAGGAGTATGTAAATGCCCAGCCTTTGCTTAACGACCGCAAGCCGAAACCGACCTCGTATTTTGCAGTCATCCCGTTCTGCGAGGCCGGCCGGAACCATGCCCGACAGAAGTTGCGTGAGAGTAGAATCCACTGTGGGCCCCAACATCATTACATTATTCCACCTGTCAGCTTCACGAGCGTCTCCACGACACTCTCGCCGGGAATCATCTCAACCTCACCTGTGCACTCGGTCTCGCTGCTCAAGTAGGTCCGAAGCCACCCCGAACCCGACGTTCAAGTACGATGCCGGCATAGAAGCCGTATGAGCCGGGTTTCGAGGCGGGTCGTGCAGGAACTACACGACGAGCCACACCTCGAAGGCCGACGGATCACCGTCCAGTTCATCAAAACGCAGGTCGAGGACCGCGGCCTCGAACCGCGGACGGTTGCCGACCGTCACGATATCGATGTGGCGGATGTTTACAGGGCACTCACGTACTACCACGACCACCCGGAAGAGATGCGCGCCGTCGAACGCCAGCGCGAGGAGGCAGTCGAGGGCCACAAGCATCTCACCACCGACCCTGACGACGTCCGCGACTGATGGCGTATCGAATCCTCGCAGACGAGAACGTTGAGCGGGTGACAGTCAATTATCTGCGAAAACTCGGTCACGACGTCGAACGACTCGACGGTGTCGCCGAACTCGGATTAGGTACCGACGACGGACCGGTCGCTCGGTACGCCCGCGGTCACGACCGTCTGATACTCACGCAGGACGACGACTTCTTCACCGAACTGGACATCGAGGACACGGGAGGTGTCCTCTTTCAAGGGGACCAGACGCTGTCTACGCGCGAGTGGGGAACGCCGTTCACGAGATGTCGCAGTACCTCGACCAGTCCGACGTGACCCTCGAATACGTCAGCAGGAACTGGCTGTGACGAAGGGAGAAGACATGCAGTTCACGGCTGAAAGCGACACTTGATTCTCCTGCAGTCCAAATTCAGACATAGAATAGCCATTAGAAGGTCTGATAGTAATTAATTCCCGAGGAACGGTAGTAGCGAGGCCTCGGGAGAAGGCGCATTTGTTTAACGCACGTTGTACGCTGTTTTTTAGATGACGCGGTTCTGCAGGTAGTCGAGGTGCTTTGCGTTGTAGACGATCTTGACCTCGTCCTCAGCCGGCGACCCGATGCAGGTCAGCCGGACGTTCTTGTCCTCGACCTCCTCGTCGGAGAGGATCTGTTGCATGTCCATGTCGATCTCGCCCTCGATAACAATGGCGGCGCAGTTCGCACACGCGCCGGCCCGACACGAGAACGGCCAGTCATAGCCCTGTGCTTCGGCGGCCTCAAGGATGTATTCGCCCTGGTTGACGTCGAGAGTGCCGTAGTCCTCGTCGTCAAGGCTCGCGTCGGCTGCTTCCTCGAAGACCGCGTCGTCGTACATGTCCCAACCCTTGTCGTCCACGACTTCGTAGTTAAGGTACTCTACGGTAGGCATCAACTGTATTTGGGTCCCCACCGGGTTAGAAGTTACCCTTTTGCCGGGGGCCTGCCGGAACCTACGACATCGAACGGGGCAGCTATCCGGGGGTCCCGAACCGCCACGCTTTCGCCCTGGTGGCATGAAGTGGAGGTATGTTCCCGGCCTTCGAGGTGGTTCCGGCAGTCGACATGCAGGAGGGCCAGGTGGTCCAGCTAGTCGGCGGCGAGCGCGGGACCGGCCGCAGCTATGGCGACCCGGTCGAGGCCGCCCGCCGGTGGGTCGACGCCGGCGCCACGACGCTACACGTCGTCGACCTCGACGGCGCCTTCGAGGGCGAGCGGGTCAACGCCGACGCCATCGACGCGCTGCGGTCGGCCGTCGACGTCGACATCCAACTGGGCGGGGGGATCCGCACCGCAGCCGGTGCCCGTGGCCTGCTCGACCGGGGTGTCGACCGCGTCATCCTCGGGACCGCCGCCGTCGAGAACCCCGATATCGTCGCCGAGGTGAGTGCCGACTACCCGGAGGGGGTGCTCGTGAGCCTCGACGCGAAGGGCGGCGAGGTGGTCGTCGAAGGGTGGACCGAGGGGACCGGGCTCGACCCCGCGGCGGCCGCAGGCCGGTACGCCGACCTGGGTGCCGCCGGCGTGCTCTTTACGAACGTGGATGTCGAAGGGCGGCTGGAGGGGGTCCGGACGGAGCCGGTCCGCCGGGTCGTCAAGGCCGTCGACGTGCCCGTGGTCGCGAGCGGCGGGGTCGCCACCGTCGCGGATGTTCGGGCACTGCGCGAGGCCGGCGCCGCGGCGGTCGTCGTCGGGTCTGCGCTGTACGAGGGGGAACTGACACTCACCGAGGCACAGCAGGCGGCCCAGGAGTAGCCCCGATAGTGAGTGTGCGCACACCAGCCGGGGCCGGCATGAGCACGGTGTGTGCGACGGGCGCTCTACCACCAGCATATGCCGCTTGTGACTGCCAGAGGCGTGCCGGGTCGGCTGTCAGACCGGGGTCGGTTTTCCCGCGTTATCTGGTTCGTTTCCGAACCCATATGTGCGAGCAACAACATAATTGTGGTAGATGTCAGAGACGTCGTCGACACAGCAGCAGTCAGAGGAGTCGGTCGAGGAGAAGAACGCGGCGGCCTGTCCGGTCGTGGAGGCGGTCGAGGAGGTCGGTTCGCAGTGGCGGCTCGTGGTGCTGTACGACCTCGAGGCGGGTGAAAAGCGGTTCAACGAACTCAAGCGGTCGACAGGCGCCTCCTCGCGCACGCTCTCGCGCGTACTCGACGACCTGGAGGATGCTAACCTGGTCACCCGCCGGGTCGAGGACCGCCCGGTTGCGACCTACTACTCGCTGGCCCCGAAGGGGAAGGCGCTCTGTCCCGTTTTCGACGAGGTCGAGGCCTGGGCCGAGGAGTGGCTCTGAGCGGGCGGCCCGGGCTATCGCTCGCCGGCCCGCTCCAGTACCCGCTCGGCCTGCTTGCGGATCGGCGCCTCGATTAGCTCGCCGTCGAGGGTGAACACGCCTGCCTCGCGCTCGGCGGCAGCCTCGGTCACCCGGCGGGCCCACTCGACCGCCTCCTCGGTGGGTGTGAACACATCGTTCACGGGGGCGACCTGCCCGGGGTGGATCAGGGTCTTGCCGTCGTAGCCGAACTCGAGGGCGGTTTCGGCCTCGGTCCGCAGGCCCTCGGTGTCGTAGATATCGGTGTAGATCCCGTCGATGGCGTCGACCCCGGCGGCGGCGGCTGCCAGCGCGGTGCGCTGGCGGGCGTAGAGCAACTCCTCGTTGCCCTCGGTGCGGGTCATTCCCACGTCGCCGGCCAGGTCCTCGCCGCCAAAGAGCAGTGCGCCGACCGCAGACGCGTCGGCAATCGCCTCCGCGCCGAGGACGCCGCGGGCGTTCTCGACGAGCGCAAGGACCGGGGGCGCGACATCGGCGGGGTACCGGTCGGTGACGCGCTCGACGGTCCCGGGTCCCGTGACCTTCGGGACGACAACCCCGTCGAGTGCGGCGGCGACCCCCGCCTCGCGGAGGAGGGTAGTGTCGGCCTCCAGCAGGTCGTCGCGGTCGTTGACCCGCAACCAGAGTTCGCCGTCGAACTCAATGCCGGGGACCACATCCCGGAGGACATCGCGGGCGTCGTCCTTGTCGGCGGGCCCGACCCCGTCCTCGAGGTCGAAGACCAGCACGTCCGCGCCGGTCTCGGGCGCCGACCGTAGCATGTCGGGGCTGTCCGCGGGCGTGAACAGGACACTCCGTCGTGGCATGGGTGACCCTTCGCGGCCCAGGGTGTCAATCCCTGGGTCGGGCGCGTGTGCAACAGGACAGCGCGACGCGGGTGGACCGGACAACCCCGGCGTGGATAGGGTGTCGGCGCCGTCGCTCGGTACTCACCGAGCCGTTCGAAACAGCGAAGCGATACACCGCGTCGGTCATCGGCCTGCCCTGCTCCTGGCAAGAGCGGGGTGCGGGAGGATACAGTCAGCACACACAATCCCCACGTTATAGAACGGATTTGTGCTTAGTTCTCCGTGATGCGAATATCCATGCTGTCGTAGTTCGACTCTCGAACGCTGGTCTCAACTTCGACGGTGGCGGTCGTTTCACCAGGGGTGAACGGTTCGACCGCTGTTCCAGTCGTGACCTCCGTGGTGTCATCAAGCAACCACACCTCGACTGTCGCATCAACGTTCTCAGGCTCAGCGTGGATTATTACGACTTCGACCTCGTCGACGTTGAGCCCGGGGCCGTTGGGAGTGGCTTCGGCGGTTAGACCGGACTGCTCGTACGTCGCCTCACCGAACGAGACAGACTGAACGTTCGTGAACGAGTGTCATAGACTGCTCCACCGACACTCAGCAGCAACAACGTGACCATTCCAGCAGCAGTGACTGTTCTTTTGACCATACATACGCCACGCGGCGGCAGTGTACACTCTCATCGAAGATGAATTCCTTATCCCAAGTGATACTCGCGTCTTGATACACAGGCGGCGGACAACGTTGTTCTGTGAGTTTGATACTGTTCTTTCAGAGTCGGAGGTGCGTGACAGATGTGCGCCCACTCCTTGCACGCCGCTTTTGACAGGGACTGGGTAGGTCACTGTCCAAGATGGGACGTTGACGCTGCTGAGAGGGCAACCTCTCTCCGTGCTGAGCAAGTGCCCTGTATCCTGCAGCGACTCGGCGAACTACCGAGCTGTTGTCAGTAAGGGCGTGCAAGATAGAGAGGGTTCGTGTCCCGAGCGAGTGTCGGTCGGAGAGGTGTCATCACTGCTGGTCGGTATCCAATCGGGGGAGTTCCACGGCAAAGACTGAGCCGCGAGGGTCGTTGTCCGCAACCCACACCTCTCCGCCGTACTTTTTGACAAGTATCCGGACGAGCGAAATCCCGCCACTGCTAGCCTCTCCGCTCGGGGAGTCAAGGAGGCGCCTCTTTTGCTCGTCCGGGACTCCCGGCCCGTTGTCAGCGACTATCAGCCGGACTGTCTCCGTGCTGGTCTCTACAGCAACGCGAACCTGCGGGTCGTCGGCGTCGTTGTGCTCGACCGCGTTCTCGAGCAGATTATCGACGACTGACCGCAGTCCTACATCGGCAGTCACCAAGGCTTGGTCAGGGAGGTCAACCGTCACGGAAAGGTCATAGGTGTCCTCGACCCGCGCAGCCATCTCGGCCGTGATGGCCGCGAGGTCGACCCGCTCAGGACCGGCATCACCGGTCAGGACCTTTGCGACCGCACTGGTGGTTTCGATACGGGTAAGCGCCTCGTCGGTCTTCTCAGCAATGATCGATGGGCTGTCACGTCCCGTTTCGGTGTCTGTCGAACCAGCATCGATCAGGTTAGCGTGACCTCGGATCACATTCAGGTCGTTACTGAGGTCGTGGCGAATGAGGCTGTTCACGAACCCGAGCGCATCGTTCATTGCGTTTGCTCGGCGGGATTCCACCCGTACACGGCTAGTCTGATAGCCCACGGTCAC
>JBLGCN010000143.1:0-5951 GCA_047617405.1 Natronomonas sp. | reverse complement strand
ACGACACTCTTCAGCGAGTGCCGGAATATCTCTAGGTCGCCCGGTGAAACCATACAATAATGTGTACAGCGACGCCGATAAAGATACGCAATCCAGCACCCCGCCACGTCGCCTGACTGCCCCCTTGTTGGCGGTCAGTCGATGACGGTCCCCTCGGTGAGTGTGTCGCCGCGCTCGAAGCGGCCGGCGGTGAGCGCGGAGACGTCGACCGTCGATGCGGTCCCGTCCAGCACGAGTTCGGCCACGACCTGCCCGGTCGCGGGCGACTGCATGAACCCGTGGCCGGAGAACCCGACCGCGTTGACGAACCCCGGGATCGTCTCCTCGACGATGGGATGCTGGTCCGGCGTCATGGCGTACAGCCCCGCCCACCCCCGGACGACCTCCGAGTCAGGGCCGAAGTAGTCGGCGACGCCCGCAGCGTGTTCCAGCGTCTCGGCGGCCCAGTCGAGCCCGGTCGCGGTGCGGTAGTCGTCGGGGTCCTGCTTGGGGTCCTCGTCGGTGAACATCCCGCCGACGACCGCCGAGCCGTCCCGTTCAGGCCGGAAGTGCGCGCCGTCGTCCATGTCGACGGTCATCGGGACGTCCGACGGGACCGGCGTCGCCGGGTCGACGATCATCAGTTGCCGTCGCCGCGGCGACACTCGGAGGTCCAGCCCCGCCATCCGGCCGACACGACGGGCCCACGGCCCGGCCGCGTTGACCACGTAGTCGGCGGCGACCTCGCCGGCGTCCGTGTCGACCCCGGTCGCGCGCCCGTCGTCGAGGCACACGTCGGTCACTTCGACGCCCGTGCGGATTTCCGCGCCGGCGTCGGCCGCGGCGGTTGAGAACCCCTGGAGGCCGAGGTGGGGGTCCGCGAACCCATCGGTCGGCGAGTAGGTACCGCCGACGTACTCGTCGGCGTGCAGGCCCGGGCACAGATTCTTCGCCTCCGAGGGCGAGACGAACTCGCTGTCGACGCCGTGTTCGCGCTGGACCCGGACATTCTCGCGGAACTGCGCGGCGGTCGACTCCTCGCGGGCGAGAAAGAGGTAGCCGGGACGGCGGTAGCCGATGTCGACCCCGAACTGCTCCTCGAACGACTCCCAGACCTGGATGCTGGCCTGCGAGAGCGCGACGCTGACCCCGCTGGTGAACTGGGCACGGATGCCGCCGCTCGCGCGGTCGGTGCTCCCGGCACCGACCGAGGCCTTCTCGCAGACGGTGACGTCGGCGCCGCGGTCGGCCAGGTAGTAGGCGCTCGCGAGGCCGACGATTCCCCCGCCGACGACGGCCACGTGCATGGGACTCCCACACGGCACCTACAATTAAGAGTTCCGCCGGTCGGCGTCTGGTGCCCGCCATCGACTGCTCTGCCGGTCGGCACTACCCACGGCGGCGTCTCGAAGATTGTCAGACTTCGGTGTTCACGCTGACGACGTACACACCGGCGGCCATGAGCGCGCCACCGAGGAAGAACAGGGGCCCGAGTTGCTCGTCGAGGACGACCGCGCCCAGCGCCGAGCCGACGACGGGCTGGGCGAAAAAGAACACGGCCACCGTCCCGGAGTCGACGGACTCTAGGCCCTTGTACCAGAGATACCAGGCCGCGGCGGTGCTGAACACGCCGAGGTAGAGCACGGCGAGCACGAGTAGGCCGGTCACCGCCGAGGGGCCCAGCGAAACGTCCCGGACGGCGAACTCGACGGGGACCAGGACCAGTATCATCGGCGTCGACGCCACCGTCGCGTAGGTGGCCGTCTCCAGCGCGGAGTAGGTCCGGACGAGGTCCCGCCCCCAGACGGTGTAGGCGGCCCAGGCGAAACTCGCGACTAGCAGCGCGACGACGCCGGCGGCGTTGCCAGCCGCCATGTTCGTCAGGTCGTACTGGCCCGCCAGAACCAGGGTCGTCCCTGCGATGGCGAGGCCCATCCCGGCCGTCTTCGCGCGGGCCAGCGACTCGTCCAGCACCACGACCCCCAGCGCCAGCGTGAACACCGGCGTCAGCACCGTCAGCAGCGAGCTCTGGCTCGCGTTGGTCAGTTCGGTGCCGACGAGCTGGGTCGTGAGCGTGAGCGTGATGACTGCGCCAAGCAGCAGAAACCGCCGCCGGTCGGCCCGCGAGAACGATCGCTCCGGCTTGGTGAGCCGCACGACGGCCAGCAGGACGACGCTCGCGAGTGCGACCCGGAGGAAAGACAGCAGCACGGGCGGAATGATCCCGAGCCCCCACTTCGCGACGACGTACATACCGCCCCAGAGCGACGAGGCGGCCAGCGGCGCGAGCGCGTAGGTGTTCCGCTGGAGCACGACGAACGGTACCCCGGACTGAGAAATTAAACGTTCGGTTGTGAACCGCCGCCACCCGAATGCTTAACACCGAATTCCGTATTAAACATGTCATGCGAGTGCTTTTGACGGGCGCACACGGGCGGGTCGGGGAAGGGATCAAGGACCAACTGGCGGGCGAGGACGACGACTACGAGTTCACCTACCTCGACCGGGAGGACCACCCCGACTATGAGACCCACGTCGCTGACGTGAACGACTACGACGCCATCCGGCCCGCGTTCGACGACCAGGACGCCGTGATCCACCTCGCGGCCTACCCGCTGACCGACGGGACGTGGGACCAGATCCGGGAGAGCAACCTGATCGGCACCCGCAACGTCCTGGAGGCCGCCGCCGACGCCGAGGTCGGCACGTTCGTGTTCGCCTCCTCGATCCACGCCGCGGGCATGTACGAGGAGGAGCACGCCCCTGAGGTGTACGAACTCGACCACGACCTGACCGTCACCGTCGACGACCCCGAACGGCCGGATTCGTACTACGGCGGCTCGAAGGCCTACGGCGAGGACTGGGGCCGGCTCTACATCGAGACCCATGAGTATCCGGAGCAATTCTACGCCGTCCGCATCGCCAGCGTCCGGGGCGGCGTCTATGACAACCCCTATGGCGACGCCGAGAAGGGCGTCGAGGAGGGCGACTGGGAGCGCGACAGCGACGCCTACGAGACCCAGGTCAAGCGGCTGAAGGCGACCTGGCTCTCCCAGCGGGACCTCGGGCAACTGGTCGACCTGTGTCTGCAGGACGACGAGGTTGAATTCGACGTCTTCTTCGCCAACAGCGACAACGAGCGCTCGTGGTGGGACATCGAACACCCGAAGGAACTGCTGGGGTACGACCCCCAGGACCGCGGCGAGGACTGGACGGAGCCGCCCCAGGAACTTGTCGAACACGTCGACGCCAACCGGGACGACTGAGCCGGGCGGCGAAAGGCCGCGACGATCTCCCGGTTCGTCTTGCCTGTGCTCCGCCTTGCCACCACCTAACCGGTTAACCGGTACCCGGTCGATTGGGAACGCATGGATCTCATCCACGTAAACCTCGCGGTCGCGGATGTCGAGCGCTCGGTCGCGTTCTACCCCGAACAACTGAGATTCAAGCAGACCTTGGGGTTCGAGGCCGACGGGACGGTCCACCGATACGTCTCCGCGGACAACGGCGTCGAACTCCAGCTCTCGGAGTCCGGTGAAACCGGTGGGGACACGATCGACCACGTCGACGGCTTGCAGCACCTTGCCGCGGGGGTCGACGACGTCGACACCGCCTTCGATCGGATCGACCACCATGGGGTCATAAAAGAACCCGGCGACCAGCCTGCAGCCGGCGCGCGCACCGCGTTCGTGCTTGACCCCGACGGCTACACGGTTGAACTGGTCGAACCGCTCGACGAGTGACCTGCCCCAGCGCACCGGCAGACCCGGCGACGCGATCCTCCCCGACCCGCAGGCCTCACGCGCTGAAGTAGATCTCCCGCAATTCCTCCCCGCGATCGAATCGGTCCGAGGTGAGCGGCGAGACGTTGACGGTCTTCGATTCGCCGTCCAGCACGAGCTCCGAAACCACCTGCCCCGTTGCGGGCGACTGCATGAACCCGTGGCCGGAGAAGCCGGTCGCGGTCACCATGCCGGGCATGGTCTCCTCGATGATCGGGTGGTGGTCGGGCGTCACGGCGTACAGACCGGCCCAGCCCCGGACCACCTCCGAATCGGGGCCGAAGTAGTCGGCGACCGTCGAGACGTGCTCGATGGCGTCGACGGTCCACGCCAGGTCCGTCGACTTCCGGTAGCGGTCGGGATCCTGCTCGGGGTCGGCGTCGCTGAAGTGACCGCCGACCAGCGCCTTGCCGTCCCGCTCCGGCCGGAAGTAGCTGTGGTCGTCGAGGTCCGTGACCAGCGGGTTCGAGTCGGGCACCGCCATCTCCGGGTCGACGACCATGGCCTGCCGGCGCCGCGGGGAGACGGGCAGGTCGACGCCGACCATCTCGGCAACCTGTGGTGACCACGCGCCGGCGGCGTTGACGACGTAGTCCGCGTCGTACCGCCCCTCGCTTGTGTCCACGCCGATGACGGCCTCGCCGTCGGTCAGCACGTCGGTCACTTCGGCGCCCGTGCGGATTTCCGCGCCGGCGTCGGCCGCGGCGGTCGAGAACCCCTGGAGGCCGAGGTGCGGGTCCGCGAACCCGTCGGTCGGGCAGTACGCACAGCCGACGTAGTTGTCAACCCGCAGCCCAGGGACGTGTTCGGTCGCCTCCTCTGGCGTGAGAAACTCGCTATCGACGCCGCGGTCGTTCTGGAACGGGATGGCCTCGTGGAACAGGTCGGCGGTCGACTCCTCGCGGGCGACGTAGAGGTAGCCGGGCCGGCGGTAGCCGACGTCGACACCGAACTCCGCCTCGAAGGTCTCCCAGACCGCAATACTCTCCAGTGACAGCGAGATAGCCACGTCGGTGGTGAACTGGGTGCGGATCCCGCCGGCGGCCCGGTCGGTCGCGCCAGCCCCGACCGAGGCCTTCTCGCAGACGGTGACGTCGGCGCCGCGGTCGGCCAGGTAGTAGGCGCTCGCGAGGCCGACGATTCCCCCGCCGACCACGACGACGTTCATGACACCCAATCTTGCGACCACAGTATAAAAAAAGCTTCCTCGGCGGCCGCTGGCGGCAGGGATTTTCCCTCGGCCGGGAACGGCCGTCGGTAGGCGTCTCCCACTCGTTCGGCGGTGGCTGCTGGCGACCGTACACTTATGCGCCGGCGCGGAATTATCCAGCCATGGAGGTCACCGAACTTGCGGTCTTCCAGGTTGACCTGCCGATCGAGGGGGGTAGCTACGACTGGTCGGGAGACAACTCCTACGAGGCGTTCGACTCGACGGTCGTCCGGCTCCGGACCGACGAGGGTGCGACCGGGTGGGGCGAGGTCACCACCCTCGGCTCGTCGTACCTCCCGGCGTTCCCGCGGGGTGCCAGGGCCGGCATCGAGGAACTCGCCCCGGCGGTCCTTGGTGCCAACCCGACCCAGCCAGCGGTGCTAGCCGACCGCCTCGACCGGCGGCTGAACGGCCACCCGTACGCGAAGTCCGGGATCGACGTCGCGTGCTGGGACGTCACCGGCAAGACGGCGGGCCTGCCGGTCGCGGAACTGCTGGGAGGCCGGTTCGGCGAGTCGGTGCCGCTGTACCGCGCCATCTCGCAGGGCACGCCCGAAGAGATGGCCGAGCGGGTCGCGACGTACCGCGACGAGGGTTACGAGAACTTCCAGCTAAAGATCGGCGGGGATCCCGTGACTGACGCCGAGCGCATCCGGGCGACGCGGGCCGAACTCGACGCCTCGCACGTCCTTGACGCCGACGCGAACACGGGGCTGAGCCAGCACGAGGCGATCCGGCTGGTCGAGGCCGTCGCCGACGTCGACGTGTACGTCGAACAGCCCTGCAGCACCTACGAGGAGTGCCGGGCGGTCCGCAAGCGGACCGATCACCCGTTTGTCCTCGATGAGATCATGGACGGGGTCCATCCGATCCTCCGAGGGTACCACGATGACGCGATGGACGTCGTCAACGTCAAGATCGCCAAGCTCGGCGGGCTGACGCGGGCCCGGGCGGTACGAGACCTCTGTGCGGAACTCGGG
>JBLGCN010000142.1:0-5953 GCA_047617405.1 Natronomonas sp. | reverse complement strand
CCAACCACGCCGACTTCGCCGCCGGCGACACCGTCACGGGGAGCCTCTACTGGGCGGAGTACGCGGCCGTCGACGGCGAGCAACTGGACCACGCGGACACCGGGTCGGCGCCGGTCTCGACGGCGCTACACGTGCTGGGGATGCCGGGCCGGACCGCCTACGTCGGTACGGTCGACATCGGCGAGGTCGAACCCGGCGACACGGTCGTGGTCTCGGGCGCGGCCGGCGCGGTGGGGTCGGTTGCCGGCCAGGTCGCGTCGATTGCCGGCGCGCGCGTCGTCGGCATCGCCGGCAGCGACCGGAAGGTGGAGTGGGTCACCGACGACCTCGGGTTCGACGCGGGGGTCAACTACAACACCGACGACCTCTCGGCACAGGTGGCCGAGGCCTGCCCACGAGGGGTCGACCTCTACTTCGAGAACGTCGGCGGGGAGGTTAGCGACGCCGTCCTCGACCACCTCGCGCAGTTCTCCCGGGTGGCCGTCTCCGGGAAGATCTCGCTGTACAACGCCGAGCCCGGTGACGAGGCGTTGACCGGCCCGCGGCGGTTCCACCAGCGGACAAAGACGCGTGTGGAGGGGTTCATCGTCAGCGACCACGCCCACCGTTTCGAACACATCGCGGGCCGGCTGCGCCGCTGGGCCGGCGACCAGGTCCGGTACAGGGAGACCGTCACCGAGGGTATCGAGTCGGCCCCTGACGCCTTTCTCGGGCTCTTCGAGGGCGAGAATATCGGGAAACAGCTGGTGCGTGTCGGCGAATGAATCCCCGATAGACTGACCGCCGGCGACGGCAGCGCCCGCTCTCAGGGCTCGGCGACCTCGGGGTCGACGTCCTCGCCCTCCCGCAGCTTGAATTTCTGGACCTTCCCGCTGGGGTTTTTGGGGAGTTCGTCGACGAAGTAGTAGGCCCGGGGCCGCTTGAAATCCGCCAGGTCGTCGGTCTCGAGGGTGTACTCCTCCAGCGTCCCGGCGGTGGTGTCACCGACGATGTAGGCGACCACGCGTTCGCCCCACTCGTCGTGTGGCTCGCCGACGACCGCCGCCTCGATGACGTCCTCGTGGGCGTAGAGGATATCCTCAACCTCCGTGGGGTAGACGTTCTCCCCGCCGGAGATGATCATGTCGTCTTTCCGGTCGACGACGTAGAGGTAGCCGTCCTCGTCGCGGTAGCCGAGGTCGCCGGTGTAGTACCACGTCCTGCCGTCACCCTCACGCAGCGACTCCGCGGTCGCCTCCGGCCGGTTCCAGTACTCACGCATGGTGCAGGGCCCGGCAAAGAGGATCTCGCCGACCTCCCCCTGGTCGACCACCTCGCCGGGGTCAGCGTCGGGTTCGACGAGCCGAAGGTCGTGGTTCAGCGCCGGCAGCCCTGCCGACCCCTGCTTATCGACCTGGTCCTCGGGGTACTGGAAGGTGCCACAGGGGCCGATCTCGGTCATCCCGTAGGCCTGGAGATAGCCGGCGTCAAACAGCTCCATACAGCCCTCGAGCACCTCCTCGGGCATCGGCGCGGCACCGTACATCCCCAGGCGGAGCGAGGAGACGTCGGCGTCGACCTCCTGTGCGGCCTGGACCAGGCCGTTCCAGCCCGTCGGCGCCGCGAAAAAGACCGTCACGCCGTACTCGTCGATGGCCTGTAGCGCACGAACAGGGTCAAAGTCGTGGTGGATGACGCTGGTCGCGCCGGCGTGGATCCGGGGGAACAGGGCCGCCTGTAACTCCGCACAGTGGTACAGCGGGAACGCCGAGAGCCCGACATCGTCCCGGCCGATCCCCTCCTCGCCGATACAGATCAGGTTGTGCTCGACCATGTCACGGTGTTCGTGGACGACCCCCTTCGGCTGGCCTGTTGTCCCCGAGGTGTAGATGAAGGCGTAGGTGTCGTCCTCCGCGACGACCGTGTCCGGGCGGCTGTCGTCGGCAGCCTCAAGCAGCCCGTAGAAGTCACGGCTCCACTCGGGCCCGTCGTCGTCGATGTAGAGGTACTCGTCGACGGTCTCCAGGTCCGGCCGGGCGTTGGCGACGGCCTCTGTGGTCCCCTCCTCGAAGACCAGGGCCTGGGAGTCGGCGTCGGTGAGGATATACTCCACCTCGCCGGCCGGCAACCGGTAGTTCAGCGGGTTGAACACCGCGCCGAGTTTCGCACACGCGAACACTGTTGTCACGATCTCGGTGCCGTTGTGCAGCATCGTCGATACCCGGTCACCCTTCTCGATACCCAGGTCCGCGAGGGCGTTTGCCAGCCGGTTGGCCTTTGTGTCGAACTCCGCGTAGGTCCACCGCTGGTCCCGTCGCGGGTAGATGAGTGCGTCCTTGTCGGGGTACTTGTCGGCCGTCAGTTCGAGCGTATCACGGAGTGTCGTGTGCATGCAGTACCACCTATCGGCTATGTTTGGAACGGACCTGTTAAGTGTTGTCACATACCCCGAGACGCGGGCCCGCCCGGCTCCCTGTGAGCGGGCGGGTCTTTCGCGAGCCGTTACCGGCCGGCGAGCCCGGACAGGTGGCCGACCTCCGGTAGGACCAGCTCCCGGGTGCCCAGCCGCGCGGCGTTCTCGCTGCCCGGCAGCGCAAAGACGACCATCCCGCTGACGACACCCGCCGTGGCCCGGGTTCCGACGACCATCGTCCCGATCTCCGCCTCCGAGCGGCGCCGGAACAGCTCGCCAAAGCCCGGCAGCTCCTTCTCGAAGCGCTCGCTGACGGTCTCGATGGTCACGTCGTCGGGGGTGATCCCGGTACCACCGGTCGTGACGACAGCGTCGACGTCCTCCCGCTCGATACAGCTGTCGAGCGCCTCGCCGATGGCGTCGCGGCTGTCACCGACCAGGTCCCGCGCCACGAGTTCGGCCGCCGCCGAGTCGCCGACGAGTGACTCGATAGCGTCACCCGACGGGTCCGCCGCGAGCGTCCGCGAGGAGGAGACCGTCAGGACTGCGAGCCCGACTGTCTCCACGTCGTGGCCGTGGTGGTCGTCGTGGTCGTCGTGGTCGTGTCCGTCGTGACCGCTGTGGTCGTCTGTCATACGCGGACGAACGGGCGCCTCCCCCGTAGGTGTACCGTCGGCCGCCCGGGTAGGGCTGGCGACCAGGCCTCTGTATCCCACGCCTCACGCTCGCCCGGCCCGGTTGCGCTCGGGGGAACCTCTTTACCCGTGCCGACCGAGCCACCGGCCATGTCAGCGCCACGTCTCGGGCGGCTCACCGTTTACCCGGTCAAGGGGCTAGACGGTATCACTCCCGAGGAGAGTCGACTCCTCCCCGGCGGGACGCTCCGGTACGACCGGGAGTTCGCCCTCGTTGACAGTGACGGGGAGGTCCTGAACGGCAGGCGGACCGACCGCGTCCACGACCTTGACACCGGCTTCAACCCGGCGACCCGGACCCTCACCGTCGAGACACCGGCGGGCGAGCGCCGTACCTTTGCTCTCGGGAAGGAGGCCGACGAGGCCGCGGAGTGGTTCTCCGGATTCTTCGGGGTGGACCTGTCACTGGAGCGGGACACCGACCTGGGCTACGTCGACCGCCGGAGCGTGGGGCCGTCGGTCGTGAGCACGGCAACGCTCGAGGCGGTTGCCTCCTGGTTCGACAGGATGACAGTCGAGGGTGCCCGCCGCCGGCTCCGCGCGAACGTCGAGGTGTCGGGGGTCGAACCGTTCTGGGAGGACCGCTTTGTCGGGGAGGGCGCGCCGGCCTTCGAGGCCGGCGGCGTCCGGTTCGAGGGGGTGACCCCCTGCGGGCGGTGTGTGGTCCCGGCGAGAGACCCCGACACCGGCGAGTCGCTCCCGGAGTTTCGCGAGCGGTTCGTCGAGAGACGGGAGGCGACCCTTCCGGCGTGGGCCGACGAGTCCGCCTTCGACCACTACTACACGCTGATGCTCATCGCCGACGTCCCCGAGTCCGACCGCGGCGCGACGGTGTCGGTCGGTGACCCGGTCACTGTTGTCGGGTAGCCACCCCCGCTCACCGCGGTCGGACGGTCAGACCCTCTGGGTGCGGGCGCGGCGCAACTCCGCCCGGAGCTCCCGCCGCTTCAACAGGACGAACCCGCCAAGGATGAGCAGGAACCCGAACCCGGTCCAGACGGTAACCCGCTCGCCAAGCAGCGCCCACCCGACCAGCGTGGCCACCAGTGGGACCGCGTATGAGACCAGGTTCGTCTCCAGCGGGCCGTACGCCCCGAGCAGGAAGAAGTAGATGACAAAGGCGATGGCGGTGGCAAAGACGGCGATGTAGACCAGCGCCACGAGCCCGGCGGGGTTGAGCCGGACGGCGGCGACGGACTCGCCGGCCACGAGGCTGCTAGCGTGGAGGATCCCCGCGCCGAGGACCATCGCCCAGGCGGTAAAGGCCGAGTCCGGCAGCGTCGAGTCCCAGCGTCGGATGAGGACACTCCCGAGCGCGACACTGACGGCCGCCAGTGCCACCAGCCCTTTGCCGACGACGCCGGCCGCGAGCAGGTTCCCTGGGTCGGGGCGGGCGATGACGACGACGCCGGCCAGGCCGACGAGGATGCCGACGAACCCGAGCAGAGAGTTGCTCTCCCCGACCAGCAACGCCCACGCGAACCCCGTGGTCAACAGCGGGACGAGGCTGTAGATGACGGCGGCCAGGCTCCCGGTGGTGTACTGCTGGCCGAGAAAGAGCAGGCTGTTCCCGGCGACGAGAAAGACCCCGCCGGCCAGCAGCGCGCTCGCGTCCGCCCGCGTCGGCCGCCAGCGGTCGGCCGCGAAGACGGCGTATGCGAGCAACAGGACCCCGGCGACGTCGTAGCGTGCGGCGGCAAAGAGCACCGGGGGGAACGACTCCAGCCCGACCTCGATGGCGGGAAAGGACCCACCCCACAGCGCGGCCAGTCCGACGAACAGGAGGGCGGCCCGATAACGGGTCACGACCGCTGACTGGGGCCGGCCGGCACATGAGTCTGTCTATTCCGTGCCAGCCGGTCCCACGCCGGACCCGGACACGGTCCCGGTGTCGCGGGGTTCCCGGGGTGAAACGGGACGAGGGAAACGCTCTTTATGTTACTCGCGGTACAACCTCATATGGGCGTCTCGGTCAGCTACCGCGGGGAGACCAGACTGGCCTTCTCCTGGAGCGAGCTGACCGGCGCGGTCGGTGACTCCGTGACCGTCCTGCCGGTGGTCGTCGCCGTCGCCGTCCTGACCGACCTGTCGCTCGCGGTCATGTTGCTGTGGTTCGGCGTCTTCCAGGTCGTCTGGGGGCTGTACTACGGGGTACCGGTTTCCGTCGAGCCGATGAAGGCGCTGGCGGCGCTGGCCATCGCCGGCACGCTCACCGCCGGGGAGTTTCTCGTCGCCGGCCTCGTGGCGGGCGCGGCCCTGCTCGTGCTCGGGCTCACGGGGACGCTGGGGCGGGTCGAGACGTACGTCGGCACGCCGGTGATCCGCGGGGTTCAATTCGGCGTTGCGCTCGTGCTTCTGGAGACGGGGGTCGGACTCGGCGTGAGCAACCCGCGGCTCGCGGCCGTCGGCCTCGCCGTCGCTCTCGGTGCCGTCGCGCTCGGTGCCCGCCGGTCGGCCGGCCTGGTCGTCCTGCTCGCCGGGGCGGGCGTCGCCGTCTGGACGACCGGTTTCCCGACTCCCGCGCTCCCCGCTCCGGAGGGGCTGATGCTGTTCGGGGCGGCGGACCTCACTGCCGACGCCGCAGGCAGGGCGCTCGCCCAGCTCGGCATGACCGTCGGCAACGCCGCGCTGGCGACATCACTGCTGCTTGCCGACTACTTCGACCGGGATGTCTCGGCGGACGACCTCTCCGCGAGCATGGGCGCGATGACCCTCGTCGCGGTGCCGCTGGGGGCGCTACCGATGTGTCACGGGAGCGGCGGCGTCGCCGGCAAGTACGCCTTCGGCGCCCGGACCGCCGGCGCGAACGTCATCCTCGGGGTCGGGTACGTCGCGGTCGCGCTGCTGGCCGTCGAGGTGGTCGCGG
>JBLGCN010000141.1:0-5964 GCA_047617405.1 Natronomonas sp. | reverse complement strand
GCTGGTCGTCGAAGTCGGCCTCGCGGCTCGCCCGCTCGAGTTCGGCCGCCTTGACCCGCTCGGCGCTCTCGTACATCGCGGAGATGACCCGGTCGGCGCGCTTTCGCTTGTAGCCGGTGAGCAGCCGCTCGAACTCCTCATCGATGATCGCCTCGACACGCGCGGCCGCCCGCTGACGCTGCTTGCGGGTCCGTTCGGTGACCGCCTCCAGCGCGTCGAGGTCCTTTACCGTCGCGCCCGGCACCTCGGCAGCCGCCGGTGACACGTCGCGGGGCTGGCCGAGGTCGATAAGAAAGGTCTCGCCAGCCCCGGCCAGCACGCCCCGGTCCAGCACGGCCTCCTCGCTACCGGTGGCCGTGACGACCAGGTCGGCCTCGTCGACGGCTTCGGGCAGGTCGTCGAGCCCGACCGCCCCGGCGGCGTCGGTGTCGACCTGCTCGGCAACGTGCTCGGCGTGTGGGACAGTCCGGTTGGCAACGACGAGTTTCTCGACCCGGCCGGCCAGCGTCTCCGCCGCGAGCGTCCCTATCTCGCCGGCACCGACGACCAGCCCGGTGGCAGTCCCGAGAGCGATGTTCTCGGCGGCGAGGTGGGCGGCCGCGCTGGCCAGTGAGACCACCCCCTCGTTGATCGCCGTCTCGGTGCGGGCGCGCTCGCCGACCCGGGTCGCCTTTGTGACACCGTCCTCGAGGATGGTGTCGATCCCGCCGACACCCCGGGCGTCCTCGTAGGCGTCCCGGACCTGGCCGAGGATCTGGTCCTCGCCGACCACCAGCGATTCGAGCCCGGCGGCCACCCGTAGCAGGTGACGCAGGCTCCCGGTGTGGTCCATCCGGACGACGAGCTCCTCGGGGGTGTCCCCGACCAGCCTGTCAAGGGCAGCCTGGCCGTCCTCGGCGGTGTCGGCGACGACATAGCCCTCGACACGGTTGCACGTCTGGAGGACAAAGGCCTCCTCGGCGCCGGCGTCGAGAAGGTCGAGCACGGCCTCGCGCTGGCTGGGGGCCGCGGCCGCCTCGAGTTGGTCGACCGTTGCCCGCGTGTAGGAGATACTCGCTCCGGCGATGGTGCCTGTCGACGTCATTCCGGGTCACCCGTCACGTCTGAGATCACGGCTTTTGCTGTCGCCCGTGGGTTGTCGTCGGGGGTATCTAAAGCCTTCCAAACCGCATCGGCTCTCACGACTGCCCGGACCGCGTCTCGGCGCTGGTCTGCCGGTCTGTCCCGCAGCTCCTCGCGCAGGTCGGCGGTCAGCTCCGCAAGCTCGCCAGCCCCATCCAGCGTCTCCGCTATCTCCTGGCGGAGCCGTCGGGACAGCGCCGGCGCCCGACCGCCGGTCCCGACGCTCGCCACGACCGGTCCGTCCCTGACCGTTGCCGGGACGACCACCCGGTCGGCGTCGTGTGACCCGGATTCACCACCCTGGTCGGCCCGGGACTGGTCGGCACGGTTCACCGGCACGCCACGCTCCCCGGCCGCGCGCTCGACTGCGTTGTTCACCGCCGTGTCGTCGGTGGCGGCGACGGCCAGCGCCGGCGCTACCCGGTCGAACCACCCGGCCACGCTCCCGGGGGCGGGCGCAGCCCGGACTAGCTCCGCGTCCGTACCCTCGAACCCTCCGGGAAAGTCGGGGGCGAGTACCACGACCCCGGCCTCGCGGGCGAAACGACGGGCCTTCCGCGCGCCGACCGGCCCACCCCCGAAGACGAGCACACGCTCGCCGGCAAAGTCGTGAAGCAGCGGTATCATCTCCCGATGTTCCGGGCTCGATGCGATTAAACCGTTCGTCGCCGGCGACCCGCTGTGACGACCCTCGACCCTCACTCCAGGGTGTCCCCAGGGCTGTCGGCGTCGCCGCGAACCCCGGTCACCTCGTAGCCTGCCTCGCGGGCTGCTGTCTGGACCGCCTCGTGGTCGGCGCGTGCCTCGTAGTAGATGACAATGTCGAACGCGCCATCCCGGAGCAGTTGCTGACACTCCCAGACGAACTCCTCGCCGTCGAGGGTCAGCCCCTGGTGTTGGTTCGAGGAGAACTCGGAGCTATCGTTGCCCGACTCGACATACGTGTCAGTCGGGTCGTGACCCGCGGCCTCGGCGATGATCTCGCCGACCTCGAGTGTGGCCTGGTGCATCTGCGTCTCCTGGCTCCCGTCGAACTCCGTGTGGACGATGAGCCCGTTGAGGTCGACCTCGCCGGGCTGGAGCAGCTGCCAGGTCCGCTGAATTAGGTCGGTGTCCTGCTGTCCGGCACTCGCGTCAGTCATATTCTCCTTTTTGTGCCACAGGGCTTACACCTCACGGTTGCCGGGTGACAGTCGTCGTCCGTTCCGGTGAGCCCGTAGCCGCCGTGGCGCTCCCACGGCACCGGCGGCCGTAGACGGCTATGAAAAGCTGACGGCACGACGGACAACACAAGACTCATATCGGGTCCATCACGGGTATCGGACAGATGCGACAACGTCTGCGCCGGCTCGCGGACGCCGCTTACGAACGGCTGTTGCGGGCTGAACTCTCCGAGACCCCGTCGCACGTGGCGGTCATCCAGGACGGTAACCGTCGGTACGCCGACAGGCAGGGGGGGGACGCTGCCGACGGCCACCGGGCGGGGGCCCAGACCACCGAACAGCTGCTCGACTGGTGTGACGAACTCGGGGTCCGCGAGGTCACGCTCTACGCCTTCTCGACGGAGAACTTCGAGCGGCCGGCCGAGGAGCGTGAACACCTCTTTGACCTGATCGCCGAGAAGCTCCGGGAGTTCGCTGACGCCGACCGGGTCCACGACGCCGGGGTCCGGATTCGCGCAATCGGCGACCTCGACCGCCTCCCGGAGCGGGTCCGCACGGCCATCGACTACGCCGAAGCCCGGACCCGAGGCTACGACGAACTCCGCCTCAATATCGCGCTGGCCTACGGCGGCCGGGCGGAGCTACTCGGAGCCGCCCGCGACATCGCCCGCGAGGTGGCCGCCGCCGAGCGTGACCCCGCCGAGGTCGACGTCGACGCCGTCGAGACGGCGCTGCCGGAGGGACCGACCCGGGGTGTCGACCTCATCGTCCGCACCGGGGGTGACGAGCGCACCTCGAACTTTCTCCCCTGGCAGGCAAACGGCAACGAGGCCGCCGTCTACTTCTGTGCCCCCTACTGGCCGGAGTTCCGGAAGATCGACTTCCTGCGGGGGATCCGGACCTACCAGCATCGCGAACAGTCCTGGCGCCGCACCCGGGCCCGTCGCGCGCTGGCGCTTGTCAGCGCCCTCGGCAGTGACGCCGCACACGCCCGCCAGGTGCTCCGGCGGTTCCGGGATGCCCTCCCCAGCGGCGAGCGCGAGACTGCGGAGGAGGTCGACCGGCCGGCGGACTGAGCGCAACCGCGGGCCGACCCCGTGCCGGCCTCACTTTTCGCCGCCGGTAACTGACACCGGCCGGTCGGCGTCGAGCAACACCGCCTGCGTGACACTGCCAAACAGCAGCGACCGGGCGGGCGACCGTTTGCGGCCGCCGAGCACGATGTGGTCGGCGTCAGTCTCCTTGGCTACCTCAAGGATCGTCGTTGCCGGGTCGCCGACCCGGGAGACCTGCTCGACGGGGATCCCCGCCTCCTGTAACCGGTCGTAGGCGACCCTTCCACCCGGGATCTGTCGGGGGGCGGTCTCCGCCTCTCTGTCCTCGTCGTCGAACGCGTACAGCAGTGTGACCGTCACCGCCTCGCTGGCGTTCGGGAGTGCCTCGACGGTCTCTGCCTGCACGGTGCCCCGGGGTTCACTGCTGTCAATCGGCATCAGCACGTGGTACATGTGCTACCATGCCACACCCATCGGCAAAACCGTTCCGACGGGGGCTCCCCGGTTCGCACTGCTCACCGACCGAACTTCCGGAAGACTCGCGCTGGTCGTCTTCCGGCGTTTGGCCGTCTCGCTGCGCTCACCGGCCAAACCTCCGCTGGCGGTCCTGGTAGTCCCGTAGCGCACGCAGGTAGTCCCGGCGGCGGACGTTCTGCCAGTTCACGTCGGTAAAGTAGAGTTCGGAGTAGACCGACTGCCAGATCATGAAATCGGAGAGTCGCTCGGCACCTGTCTTCACCACCAGGTCGGGGGCGACCGGGAAGACCAGATGCTCCTCGATGTCCGCCTCCTCGATCCCCTCGGGGTCGAGGTCGCCGGCATCGACGGCCGTGGCGAGCTGTCGCACCGCGGTCGCGAACTCGTGTTTCCCGCCCAGCCCGATACTCACCTGGATAGGGGCGTCGGCGCGCTCGTCGTCCTCGGGGCCACGGACGGCTACCGGCCGCGGCGTATCGACGCTCTCCAGCCCCGCCCGGAGCCGCGAGACAGCCTCCACGTCGAGGACACTGACGTAGACGACGACCCGCTCGGCGCCGAACTCGACAGCCCAGCCCAACAGCTCCTCGAGGGTCGCGTACCCGCCGTCGAGCAGGTCCCGCTCGGTGAGTATCACGGCGACAGTCTCGGGGAGGGCGGCGGTACTGCGCCGGAGGCGGGCGGCGAGATAGGCGTCGTACAGTCCCACAGTAGGGTTAGCCCGTGCCGCGGCCTAAACCCACCGGGAGCGGTCACGCGGGTCCGGGCGCCCGGCACGGTCCGGAAGCGGTAAGTGCGACTCGGCAGTACCGCCGGTCGTGACATCGACAGTCCGGCGCGCGGTTGCCTTCGCGCTGGTCGGCGGCCTCTCGCTGGTCGTCCCCTGGGTGAGACAGCTCCAGGAGCCAGCCTTTGCGACCCTGACTGCCGTGCTCCCGTTCCTGCTCGTGACCGCCGTTGCGCTCACTGTCGGCTCCGGAACCCGGCTGTTCGAGCTGTTCGCCCGCCCGGGTGACCGTCAGGACGGCAAGCTCTACGGGCTGGCCGGCTTCGCGCTCTCGGCGGCCGGGCTCGCCATCCTCGCCGTCGAGTTCGGGATGCCAACCACGGTCTACGTCGGGACGGTGTTTCTGCTCGCGGTCGGCAACCTCGGCGACCACCTGGTCGCCCGCTACCGGAGCGAACCGCTCGTGACCACCAGCGGGTTTGTCGTCGCCGGCTTTCTCGCCGCCGCCGCCAGCCAGCTCGCCGCCGCCCGCCTCGCCGACCTCGCGGTCTCCTGGCCGATGGTCCTCTTTCTGGCAGCCAGCGGCGCCCTGCTCGCCGCACTCGTCCGTGAGGCGCTGTTCCGGCGCGACGACCCGCTTGTGATGGTCTCCGTTGCCCTGTTGCTGTGGCTGTTTGCCGCCCTCCCGCTGTCGGTAACGCCGACCCGGGTCGTAATCGCTCTCGGGGTCACAGCCGTGCTCGGGGTGCTCTCCTACGCCCTTCAGACGGCCTCACTACCGGGGATGCTGACCGGCGTCCTCCTGAGTCTGCTAACGATCGTGCTCGGTGACTACGGCTGGTTCGCCATGTTGGTTGCCTTCTTCGGGGTCGGCGGCCTCTCGACGAAGTACGGCTACGAGGTCAAACAGCAACGCGGTATCGCCGAGGAAAACGAGGGCGCCCGCGGGACCGGCAACGTCCTCGCGAACTCGCTGGTCGCGCTGGTGGCGGTGCTCGGCGCGGCCGCGAGCCCCTGGTTTTCGGCCGCCCCCCGCCTGTTCCTGTTTGCCTTTGCGGGCTCGCTCGCGGCCGCCCTCGCTGACACCCTCTCCAGCGAGGTCGGTGGCCTCTACGACGACCCGCGGCTGGTCACCTCGTTCGAGGTGGTCGAGCCCGGGACCGACGGCGCGGTCACCTGGCAGGGCGAACTCGCCGGGTTCGGCGGCGCCCTCCTGGTCGCCGCTATCGGCTTTGTCGGGTTCCCCGAACTCGGACTCCCCGGGGCGAGCGTCGTCGCCGCGGCCGGGGTTGCGGGGATGACCGTCGACAGCCTCCTGGGCGCGACACTCGAGGGGTGGCTGGTGGGGAACCAGGGGGTGAATCTGCTCGCAACACTGGCCGCCGCCCTGGTCGGCGCCGGGCTGGCCGTCGCTGTCGGG
>JBLGCN010000140.1:0-6017 GCA_047617405.1 Natronomonas sp. | reverse complement strand
CTCCATCTTGACCCGTCCGCCTCCACCTCCCCCTCCTTTGCCTCCGACCGTTCCCCTCCCTGCCCCTGAGCAACCATCTCTCACCCCCCACCCGACACGGTGTCTCCCGTCCCAAAGTATCCGTGCAGTTTTATTTCTCCCCCGACAGGGGCGACAACAACCTGCCGTCTGGCTATCTTGCCGTTCGTCCTCGGTATAATCTAACTTATATATGTCTGACGCACAATTAAGTGAGTCGGGTTAGGTAGTTCTCCCAAGCCCGCATAGGGCCGGGAGATAGGATGGGAATACTCACAGAACTCAGATCCAGCATCTCACGCGCGGCATCAACGCTGTTCTCGGCGGAGGACCCCAAACGGATCGGGATCTATGGCCCCCCAAACGCCGGGAAGACAACGCTCGCGAACCGCATCACGCGGGACTGGACGGAACACGGTGACGCCGTCGGGCCGGAAAGCGAGATCCCCCACGAGACACGCCGGGCCCGCCGCAAGGAGAACGTCGAGATCAAGCGCAACGGCAAGACCGTCGACATCGACATCGTGGACACACCGGGTGTGACCACGAAGGTCGACTACACCGAATTCCTCGAACACGACATGGAGGAAGACGACGCCGTTCGCCGCTCCCGCGAGGCAACCGAGGGTGTCGCGGAGGCGATGCACTGGCTCCGGGAGGACGTCGACGGCGTGATCTACGTGTTGGACTCGGCGACGGACCCCTTCACCCAGGTCAACACGATGCTCATCGGCATCATCGAGAGCCAGGACCTCCCGGTTCTGATCCTCGCGAACAAGGTCGACCTCGAGGAGTCGAGCGTCCAGCGGATCCGTAACGCCTTCCCACAGCACGAGACTGTCCAGGTCTCGGCACTCGAGGGGGACAACATGGAGGAAGTGTACGACAAGGTCGCGGAGTATTTCGGATAACCATGGCGGAGATAAAAGACCCCAACGACGGTGTGCAGATAGACCTCATCAGCGGTGAGCGGCTGGCGAACCAGACCTCGATGGAGAAGATCCGGATGATACTCGACGGGGTCCGGGAGGGGAATATCGTCATCCTCGAGGAGGGGCTCTCGCCCGACGAGGAGTCCCGCCTTATCGAGGTGACGATGACCGAGATCAGCCCCGACGAGTTCAACGGCATCGAGATCGAGACCTACCCGCGGTCGGAGGCCACCGACGCGAGCTTTCTCGACCGGTTGATAGGTCGGGAGTCGACGAAGAAACTCACCGTCATCGGCCCGGCAAACCAGATCGAAACCCTACATAAGGACGAGACGCTGATCCAAACGCTCGTCTCCCGAAAGTAACGCATGCCCCACCAGTGTACGGACTGTAGCCGCACGTTCGCCGACGGCTCCAAGGAGATGCTCTCGGGGTGCCCGGACTGTGGCGGCAACAAGTTCCAGTTCCGACCCGACGGGGTCGACAGTTCCGACCCCGACGCGGACCCCCCCGAGCCACCCGAACCGGCCGCCGACGGCGTGACACGCGCGGTCGGCTCGGCCGCGACCGCGGTCCGTGACCTGGTCAGCGCCGACCCGGCAGAGCCCGAGCCGGCCAACTCCGGCGCCGGTCACGCCGGGTCAACGCCCGGCCCGGCCGACGGGGCACCCGAGGACGCCGCACAGGCCAGCGCCCGCACCGATGTCGTCCCGATGGACGACCTCCCGGACGACACCGACACCCCGGCCGACGCCGAGGGTGGCGAGACTGCCAGAGGCAGTGAGCCCACGACGACCGACGAGCGCGAGGACCGGCCTGACCTCGGAGACCTTCGCGAGAAGCTCAACGACCAGTTCGAGTCCATCCGCGTCCTCGAACCCGGCCAGTACGAGTTGAACCTGATGGAGCTGTACGACCGCGAGGAGTATATCATCGCCCTACAGGAGGACGGCAAGTACACCATCCAGGTTCCCGAGCGCTGGAAGGACGACTGAACAGGCCACGAGCCATCGGGCGGACAGTTATCTACTCGCCTCCCGAGACGTACCACGTTGTCCCGTTGGTGTAGGCCCACGCCTCGACCTCCGGCCCCCGTCCCGGGCCCGGAGTTGTCGCATGAACGCCCCGACCTCCTTTGCCGAGAGGTCGAGGTCCGTGGCGATGAACTGACTCTTCACGTAGAAAGAACCCTCCTCGCGAACACGCGCGGAGAGAGACGCCACCAGTGGGCCGGCTTTCGCCGACAGCCCCGCCGGTCCGGTCTCGGTCTCCGTGCTCCGGTCGGCGTCCGGCACAGCCTCCGGCGCGGTGGTTTCGGGGCTCACTGTGGGGAGTAACCGTGGCCGGCCAGCAGACAGACAGCGTTCAGCGCCAGCAGGCCCGCGACGAGCAGCGACCGGTCGCCGGCCACGCCGGAGAGCAGGGGGAGATACACGACCGGCAGCAGGACCGACCCCCAGAAGGCCAGCCGGCGGACCTGGGTGACGACCGCCGGGGCGGGGGTGTCCTCGATACGTCTCGGGATGGGGACCGTTCGGGGTGTCATTCCTGTTTTGACCCTCGACTCCCCGGATAAAGACAGTCCCGGAGACTCAAACAGCGATTTGACCACCGGACACCGGCGGCCCCCGCAGTCAGCTGAGCGTCTCGTACTGCTCGCGCAGCTTGGCTGCGGCGTCCCCCATCTGCTCGCGCTCGAACTCCCCGAGCTCCCACTCGATGACCTCCTCGACGCCGTTGCTCCCGAGTCTGACGGGGACGCCGAGGGCAACACCCTCGTGGCCGTACTCCCCGTCCAGCTTCACGGATGCAGGCACCACCTCGCCGGTATCCCGGAGGATAGCGTCGACCATGTGGGCAACACCCTGTGCGGGCCCCCACTCTGTCGCCCCTTTGCGCTCGATGACGTTCATCGCGGACTCCTGCAGGTCGGCGAGGATCTCCGCCCGCTCGTCGTCGGTCACTGTTAGGTCCTTGCCGTCGACGCGGACCTTCGAGAAGACCGGGACCTGGGCGTCGCCGTGCTCCCCGAGGATGGTCGCCTCGACGTTTCCGACGGGAACACCGAAGCGCTCCGAGAGGACGTACCGAAAGCGTGCGGAGTCGAGCCGGCCGCCGAAGCCGACGACCTTCCCGCGGTCACGGTCGCCGGTCTCGTAGAGGTGTCGGTTCAGCAGGTCGACGGGGTTGGAGGTGGTGATGGAGATGAAGTCGTTGTTGTGCTCGGCCAGTGACGCCCGGATATCCTCCATGATCGGGGCGTTGTCGTCGGCCAGGTCCAGCCGGCTGTCCCCCGGTGACCGTGGGAGACCGGCGGTGATGACAACAATGTCGGAGCCCTCGGTGGCGGCGTAGCCACCCTGGTAGACCTCGGTATTGGCGTCGTAGGCGACCCCGTGGTTGGTGTCGGCGGCCTGGCCGACAGTGGTGTCCTCCTGTTCGGGGATGTCCACGAGGACCAGCTCGTCGGCGATGTCGCGGAGTGCGATGCTGTAACCCGCTGCGGCGCCGACAGTGCCCGCGGCGCCGACGATACTTACCTTTGCCATGTCACATACGCCCCTCGGCCCGACGTTAAACATGTCGGAACGCCCCGGGCAGCCTCCCGCAAACCCTTTTCGTCCCGATCGCCTCATTCGTGTATGAGCGATTTCGACAAGGAAGCCGAGCGCGAGCGCCTCCGCAAGAAGTACGAACAGGACCAGCAGGACCGCCAGGCCACCGAGAAGATGAGCGAACTCCTCCTCCAGGGGGCGACGATGACGAACGCCCACTGCTCGGACTGTGGCGACCCGGTCTTCCGGTACGAGGGCCAGGCGTTCTGTGCCACCTGCGAGAAGGCCGTCGACCGCGATGACGGCGCCGACAGCCCCGCCCCTGACGGGAGCGAGGACACCGGTGCCGGCGCCGCGGCGAACGACAACGGCACGGACAGCGCCGGCGAGGTCCCCGAGGACGCCGAGCGGATTCACGTCGCCTCCCCGGACGAGACACGCGTCCAGTTTGGGGACGACGGCGAGACGGCCGGGTCGGCGCCCTCCCGGGCGGACCAGACCGCCGACGAACCCGAGCCGGCGGCCGGCCGGGAGCCCGGGGACCGACCGACGCAGCAACCGACCGAGACAGCCGGCTCACAGCCGGAGCCGGCACCGGGTGTCGACCCGTCCCCGGCCCGGAGTGCTACCGGTTCCCCCGACCGCGACGCCGGTGCCGGCGCCGACCACTCGGCCGGAACGGTTTCCGAGGCCCGGGCATCGCTCGAACGGACGCTCGCGGGCCTGACACGACGGGCCGCTGCCGCCGAGGACCCCACCCAGGCCCGGGAGTATCTCGCGGCCGCCCGGGAGGCCGCCGAGACGCTGGCGGCGCTGCGACAGTAGTGTCGGTCACCCCTCGTAGGGGCTCCCGGTCACCTCGCGGACCCGGTCGGCCGTCACCTCGCCGACCCCCTGTGCCGCCTGAAGCGCCTCCTCGTCGGCGGTCATGACGGCCTCGACGCTGCCGAACTCCGCTAACAGTGCCCGTGCTGTCACGGGGCCGACCTCGGCGATTGCCGCGACGACGTACTCCTGCTGTTCGGCGAGCGTCCGCGACTGCTTCTCGCCGTGGACCGATACCTCGCGGTCGGCCGCCGCCTGTTCGCGCTCGGCGACGACCTCTAGCAGGTCGGCGGTCTCGCTCTCCCCGGCGGTCCGGAGCACGCTGGCGCCGAAGTCCACAGCGAGGGAGGCAAGCGCCCCGTGGATGGCCTTCGGGTGGACGTTACGCTCGCCGTAGAGCCCATCGCCCTCGATGACGACGACCGGCCGGTCGTAGTGGCGGGCGGCGTCCCCCACCTGCTCGAACAGTGACCGGTCCCCGCCCGTCAGCGTGTCGAGAAAGTCGGGGACGGTCTTGCGCTCGACGACCACCCGGTCCGAGAGCACGTAGTCCCCGACCGCCAGCGTCTCCAACCGGGTCTGGACCCCTTCTCGGGTCGACAGGTCCCGGGCGACGGTCGAGTCGAGTTCGCGCTGGTCGGCGACCACCTCGACCCCCTCACCGGCGGGGTCGGGGTCTGCCTCCGCCACGACGGCGTCCTCTGGGTCCGCCGGGGTCCCCGTCGTGTCGTCACCGTCCGCGTCTGTCCGCCCGTCCGAATCGGCCGCGAACGCCCCCAGCCCTGCCTGGCTGTCGTCACCACTGTCGGTGGTGCTCGACGGGGCACTCCGCTCGTCTGCCGGACTGGCTGCTGTCGGGGTCCCGGCGTCCGCGTTGGCGTCGGTGTCGCCCCCGCCGGCGTCGGTGTAGGCGCCGAGGCCGGCCTGTTCGAGCCGGGCCTCGATGGTCCCGGCGGCGTCTTTGAGAGTTCGCAACTCCGCTTCCATCTCCTGTTGGTCGTTACGAGCCTTCCAGAAGTAAGCCTCGTCGCGGGTGTCCTCGGCGAGTAACACCGTCACGGCCCCCTCGGTCTGACGACCGGTCCGGCCCTTTCGCTGGATGGCCCGGATGGCGGTCGGAACGGGTTCATAAAACAGCACGAGGTCGACCTCGGGGACGTCGAGCCCCTCCTCGGCGACCGACGTCGAGACGAGCACCTCGAACTCGCCGGCGCGGAACCGTTCGAGCGTGTCCTGCTGTTCGGTCTGGGTCATCCCCTCGCTCCCATCGGTGTCGGACTGGCCGACAAACCGCTCGGTGGTGAAGTGTTCGCCCAGAAAGTCGGTCAGTGTCTCCGCCGTGTCCCGGGACTCGGTAAAGACGATCACCCGCTCGCCGCCCTGAATACCGAGGGTCTCGGCGAGTGTCATCCGGGCCCGCCGGAACTTCGGGTGGAGGTCGTCGTACTCCCGTGCCAGCCGGACCGCCCGCCGGACCTTCGGCGCGGAGACCAGCCGTTGGTCGGCCTTCGAGGCCCCCGAGGAGCGGGCGGCCTCCCGCTGGCGCTGCATATACTGTCGGAAGGACCTGACGCTCTGTGTCTCGACGTAGGTGACGGCGGTTCGCAGCTTCCGGACCTCGGCGAGCAGGCTCATCCCCTGGTAGCCCTCGGACTGGTCGTTGTCCATCAGCTCCCGGAGCTGCCCC
>JBLGCN010000139.1:0-6033 GCA_047617405.1 Natronomonas sp. | reverse complement strand
GCCCGGCGGCCGGGGTGACACCGAACACTCCGCCCCCCTCTCGAACTCCAAACAGGAGGACCCGGAGGTGTTCCAGGGGATGCTGACGAAGGTCATCGACGAGAACACGGAGAACCACTCGGTCTCCGCGGGACTGGACTACCCTGCTGTCGGTCCGGAACACGCAGCCCTCCAGGAGCTCGGGCGGGCGGAGTACCACGCTATCTCCGACGACGAGGCCCTGGACGCGTTCAAGACGTTGAGCCGGGCGGAGGGGATCATCCCCGCACTGGAGCCCGCCCACGCCATCGCGCTCGCGAAGAAACTCGCGACGGAGGACCGCCACGACAGCCTGCTGGTCAACCTCTGTGGCCGCGGCGACAAGGACATGCGGACCGCCGCCGAGAAGTTCGACCTCTCCTAGAGAGCTAAAGGGACTTCTCGAAGTGGCGGAGTTCGTAGCCCGCCTCCGTCGACTCGCCGACGACCTCGTACCCCGCCTCGCGATAGAACTCGACCGCGGCAGGTTGGGTACGGGCGGTCGTCGCCAGAAGCGGGTCGAAGCCGGCCGCCTGTGCCCACCCCTCCAGCGCGCGGAGTAGCGCCCGACCGTACCCCTTGCGCTGATGAGCCGGCGCAACCCGCATCCGATGGAGTTCGGCCGCGCCCGCGACCGCCCGCTCGTCGTCGTGACCGGCCTCGTTCGGGAGCACGCCGCCCATCGCCACCAGCAGCCCGTCCTGAACCGACGGGGCCGCGACCGTCCCGTCGGTGGCTGCGTCCGTGTCCGCGTCCGTGTCCGGGCACACACCCACGAGAAACTCCCCGCCGGCGTCGAGATACCGCTCCCCGATGGCCCGGAGGTCGTCGGTCCCGGGGATGTCATCCGGGTCGGTCGCCGTCGGCTCCATCGCCAACTCGTGTAGCCGCCGGACCGCCGCTGCGTCCCGCTCGCTGTACTGTCGCAGACGGAGGTCCGAACCCGGCGCTGTCATCGCCCATACAACGGCCCCGGCCGGCTTGAGCGTTCCTACCGCCAGCGTTATCCGCCGGCCAGCCCTCCCGACGAACATGACACAAGTTACGCTGCACACCTCGGCGGGCGACATCACTGTCGACCTGTTCGACGACCGCGCCCCCCGGACCGTCGAGAACTTCCTGAATCTCGCCCGCCATGACCCGGCGGCCGACGCCGAGCCCGCACCCGACACGGTCACCTGGGAGGACCCGGAAACCGGCGAGGTCCGGGGTGACTCCCTCTACGAGGGCGCCGAGTTCCACCGCATTATCGAGGACTTCATGATCCAGGGTGGGGACCCGACCGGGACCGGCCGGGGCGGCCCTGGCTACGAGTTCGACGACGAGTTCCACGACGACCTCGGTCACGACGGTGCCGGGAAACTGTCGATGGCCAACTCCGGCCCCGACACCAACGGCTCGCAGTTTTTCATCACGCTGGACGCCCAGCCCCATCTCGACGGGAAACACGCGGTCTTCGGGGAGGTCGCCGAGGGGATGGACACCGTCGAGGAGATCGGCACCACACCGACCGGCCGCGAGGACGAGCCGCTCGACGAGATGCTGATCGAGTCGGTGACCGTCCACGACGACTGATGTCCGAGGAGCCAGTCGACCCTGCGGAACTCGGCGAGCGCAACGCCCCGCCGGTCGCGGAGAAGCCCTACAAGGTCATCTTCGAGGCCAACGGCTGCATCGGGGCCGGCAAGTGCGCCGAGGTGTCGGACAACTGGACACTCGACCTCGCGACCGGGATCGCCAGCCCGGAGGCGTATTTTTTCGACGAGGACGACCTGGAACACAACGTCCGCGCGGCGACAGTCTGCCCGGCAAAGAAGGACCGGGGTGTCATCCACGTCATCGACCGGGCCACCGGCGAGGAACTCGCGCCCGACCCGGAGGGTGACGGCACTGTCTCGGTCGACTGGTGACATCCGTCCCGGCTACCGCCTGCCCCTGTGCCCACGACCACGGCCGAACAGCCGGCAAACTGACCGGGTCCATCCGGGCGGGTAGCCGCCTCCGCTGACGAATATAACCCGGCTGATAATCACATATATGTGTGTTTGGCGGTAGGAGGTGTACATGGGGACGGAAGACGCCGATGCGGCCGGCCGTGTGAGCTCAGTTCGTCGTCGGATGCTCGGGGCGCTCGGCGCCGCCGGGATTACGACGCTCGCCGGCTGTCCGGGAGGTGGTGGAGACGGGGAGGGTGGTGGCGACACACAAACACAGGCCCAGCAACAGACCGCGACACCCTCGGCGGTCGACGAGATCGTCGAAGGGGGGACGCTCAATGTCGGTCTCACCCAGAACCCGAGTTCGTTCGACCCGCCCTACAGTAGCGGTGTGCCGTCGTCACTTGTCCAGAACTACTTCTTCGAGTCGATGGTGACCTCCGACCAGCAGGGCAACCTCTACCCGTGGCTGGCCGAGAGCTACGAGGTTGCGGACGTCCGGGAGACCGACCGGACGGAGTACGCGGACTACATGACGACCGCACCCGTCACGACCAACGACGACGGGGTGCCGATTATCGACACCCCGGAACAGGTCGTCGTTCAACACCCCGAGGACAGTCTCACGGACTCCGCCGGGAACCCGGTCGATGAGGTCAGGATCCTGCTCCGCGACGGTGCCTTCGAGGCTGCCACCGACGGCGTCTTCGGAATGCGCCTGCGGTACAACCTCCACGAGGGGGTCACCTTCACCAACGGCGAGGAACTGACCGCCGAGAACGTCGTCAGGAGCTACGACCGTGTCGAGAACTCCCAGATCTCGGCACAGGTCTTCAACTCGCTCCTGGCCGCGGAGGCGGTCGACGAGTACACCGTCGACCTCTACGCACAGGTTCCCGACGCCGAGGCCGAGCGGGCGCTGCCCTACTCCGTCTTCTCGACCGAGCAGGTCGACCTGCCCGGCGGGGAGCTCGACCCGCGGCAGGGCAACGAGCCCATCGGCACCGGCCCGTGGAACTTCGAGAGCTTCGAGGACGGCAATTCCTTCGTCGTTTCCAAGCGTGACGACTACTGGATGGAGGACGTTGGCGTCGAGACCAAGGAGTGGTACGACGGGCCCGAGGACTTCCCGAACGCGCCGGTCATCGACGAGATCAACCACCGTTTCATCTCGGAGGATGCCCAGCGTGCCGCCGCGCTCCAGGAGAACGAGGTGGACGTGGCCCACGGGCTGACGGCGAGTGCACAGACCAACTTCCAGGACTCCGCGGACTACCAGACAAAGGCCGTCGAGACCGGGGGGTATCTGTTCATGCAGTATCCCGTGCAGGTGGCGCCGTTCGACCAGCAGAACGTCCGTCGGGCCGTCAACCACCTGATCCCGCGTCAGCGGATGACCGACAACATCGAGGAGGGCTGGGCACGGCCGGCCTGGACGCCGCTGCCGGAGCTGGCCTACGGGGCCGGGACGACCGACCCCGAACAGCTTGAGGAGGACCTGCGGCCGCTGAACGAGTTCGACCCCCAGCGTGCCAACGAGCTGATCAGTAACGCGGACGTCGAGACGCCAATCGAGGTCCAGATCGAGACCAACTCCGACAACCAAAACCGCGTCCAGAAGGTCCAAGCCGTCGCCCAGGCGATGAACCAGACCGACCTGTTCGACGCCACCGTCGAGACGTTCGAGTTCGGTGACTTCGTCGGCCGGCTGCTGGACCCGAGCTACGCCGAGCGGGGGAACATTGCCGTCATCGGACTCTCGGGGACGTTCAACCCCGGGAGCTTCGTCGACGCCACCCACGACATCGAGAACTTCGCACAGTGCTGTAACTTCCAGATGGTCGACTTCGAGCCGATCAACGAGGGCATCGATGAGGCCCGGTTCAACATCGATGTCGTCGGCGACCAGCAGGAGCGGGCCTCGCGGTACGACCAACTCTGGCGACAGGTCGTCGAGACCGGCGCCAACTCCTACCTCGACATCGACCTGACGGTTGCTGTTCACAACAACGATATCAAAGCCTTCGACGCCTATCCGTTCCCTTCGGGGATGTACACGTACGCGACGTACGCGCCCCAGTCACAGCAGATCGCCTATATCGACCGCGAGTCATAGCGCTGTCAAACCACACACCCACGCATCTCTCATGAGTCTGCGACGATTCATCGCGCGGCGGTTGCTGTCGGTCGTTCCGATACTGGTGGGTGTCTCACTGGTCACCTTCGGGCTCGCGAATCTCGCACCCGGTGACGCTATCGACCTGCTGGTCTCGTTCAACCCGAACATCAGCCCGACGGAGATCGCCCAGATCAAGGCACGGTACAACCTCGACGAGCCGGTGTGGTCGCGGTATTTCATCTGGCTGACGAGCGCGGTCCAGGGTGACTTCGGGGTCGTCATCTCGAGTAACCAGCCCGTCGCAAACGTTATTATCTCGCGACTGCCGCCGACCGTCCTGCTCGGATTCCTCGGCTGGCTGATCGCGCTGGTCATCGCCATCCCGGCCGGGGTCTACGCGGCGGTGAACAAGGACCAACTCGGCGACGACGCCAGCCGCTTTCTGGCGCTGTCGGGCATCTCGATCCCGAACTTCTGGCTCGGGCTGATGCTCATCCTGATATTCGCGGTTTGGCTGAACTTCTTTCCGGTGCTCTCGCCACAGGAGCCCCTGTTGAGCCCGTCGATGCTGTGGTTTCTGCTCCTCCCGGGGATCACCATCGGAACGGCGGCCTCGGCGACGCTGATGCGGATCATGCGCTCGTCGATGGCCGAGGAGATGAACAAGGAGTACGTCACGGCGGCACGGGCGAAGGGGCTGCCCGAGCGGACGGTCATCCTCAAACACGTCCTCCGGAACTCGCTGATCTCGGTGACGACGGTCGCGGCCTTCCTGACGGCGAACATCCTCGCCGGGTCGGTCGTCGTCGAGACGGTCTTTGGCTGGCCCGGGCTGGGTCGCGAGTTCGTCCAGGCGGTGGTCGGCCGGGAGATCAACCTTATTATGGCGATCACGCTGTTTACCGGCCTGGCGCTCGTTATTGCGAACCTACTCGCGGATATCGCCTACGCGGTGCTGGACCCACGGATCAGGTACTAACCAATGTCAACACAACGAGGACGAATCCGGATCACTGGCTTTGACCCGAGCCGGGTCGACGAACGCGACGCGCTCTCGGAGTGGGTAGAGGACGGCGAGACAGAGCCGGAGAGTCGCTGGCGGCGGGCCTGGCGGCGGTTCAGGCGTAATCGCAGCGCGATGCTCGGTGTGGTCGTCGTCGCGCTGTTGGCGCTGCTCGCGCTGTTTGCCCGCCCGGTCGAGGTGTTCGGCGTCACGGTCCAGCCGCTTGCGCTCACACCCTTCGAGCCGGACACGATCCTGTATCTCACCCCGGAGTACGCGAATATCGGGCCGTACTCGCCGCCGTCGGGGACGGCGCTGCTCGGGACCGACGGGACCGGCCGCGACATCCTCTCGCGGCTGCTGTACGGCGGCCGCTACAGCCTCTCGATTGGCTTTATTGTCGTGCTCATCACGGCGATCATCGGTATCGTCTACGGCTCGGTCTCGGGCTACTACGGCGGGCTCGTCGACGAGGTCATGATGCGGGTGCTCGACGTGATCTTCGCCTTTCCCGGGCTCGTGCTGGCGCTGGTCGTCGTCGCCACACTGGGTGGCGGCTACTGGCAACTCGTGCTCGCGTTTACGATCTTCGGGTGGGCCGGCTACGCCCGGCTCATCCGCGGGGAGATCCTGAAGGTCAAACAGAACGAGTACGTGATGGCCGCACGGGCGCTGGGTGCGAGAGACCGGACAGTGATCTTCAGACACATCGTTCCCAACGCGCTGGCGCCGGTAGTCGTCCAGGCGTCGCTGTCGGTCGGGACCGTCGTTATCGGCGTCGCCGCGCTCGGGTTCCTGGGTGTCGGCCTTGACCCCACCACCGCCGAGTGGGGGACGATGCTGAACAACGCCCGTGACACGCTCATCCAGGGCCCCGGCGCGACGCTGCCGTGGTGGGCAACGGTCTTTCCGGGGGTGGCGATCTTCCTGTTCGTGATGGCGATGAACCTGATCGG
>JBLGCN010000138.1:0-6035 GCA_047617405.1 Natronomonas sp. | reverse complement strand
GAGACACCCGACCTCGAACCCGAGACCGACGGGCACGCCCCTCCGGAGGCGGCCTTTGCCGAACTAGGTGTCTCCCCGGGGGCGACCCTCGATGAGGTCAACCAGGCATACCGCCGGAGAGTAAAGGAGGTCCACCCCGACCAGGGCGGCGACGAGGAGGCGTTCCGGCGGGTGCGGGAGGCCTACACGACCGCGAAACAGCACGCGGCCGACTGCTGACCTGATAACCCCGGCTCAGATCCCCTGTTTCATCAGGTGACTCCGGAGGATGTCCTCCTCCTTGTTGCCGGTCGTCGGGTTGACCAACACGACAACGTCGTCGGGGTCGAAGGCGCCCCGGTCGGCGAGCTGTCGGGCGCCAGCGACCGCGGCGCCGCCGGTCGCGCCCATGGTCAGCCCGCCTGCCGCGAGGCCGGTCGCCCCCTCGAGCAGGGCGTCGTCGCTCACCGCGACGGCCCCACGGTCGTTCGCCCGTAGCGCCTCGATGACCTGCCGGCCGCCGGCCGGCTCGGGCACCTCCAGCGGCCCGCAGATGGTGTCGGGGTGTTCGACCGCCGACACGGTTTCGGCCTCCCGCTCGACGGCGTCGACGACCGGCGAACACCCCTCCGGCTGGACCGCGTGCAGACGGGGAGCGGCGTCGACCCGGTTGCGCTTGCGGAGGTCGCGAAAGCCCTTGTGGAGGCCGACGATGCCGGTCCCGTGGGCGGTCGGGTGGACGACGGCGTCGGGTGCGCCGTCGAGCGTGACCGCCTCGGCGAGCTCGTAGGCCAGCGTCTTGGCGCCCTCGTGGCGGTAGGGGTTCTCGAAGGGTGCGAGCGAAGCCCACCCCTCGTCGTGGTCCGCGAAGCTCTCGCGGGCCTCGGGGTACCGCCCCTCGACGACGCTCATGTCGCCGCCGTGGACGTTGATCATCGCCTTGTTGACGAACGGGGTCCGCGAGGGGACGAAACTGTGGGAGGCCAGTCCCGCCCGGGCGGCGTGGGCGGCCGCGGCCTGGCCGGCGTTGCCGGTGGTCGGCAGGGCGATGTCGTCGGCGCCGGCCTCGCTGGCGGCTGTCACCGCCAGTGCGACCCCCCGGTCGGCGAACGCGCCCGTCGGGTTGCGCCCCTCGTCCTTGACGTAGGTAGCCGCGACACCGAGTTCGTCGGCCAACTCCGGCACGGCGACCAGCGGGGTCCCGCCGGTCCCGAGGCTGACGAGCGCCTCGTTGACGAATGGCAACAGCGGCGCGTACCGTCCGAGCCCGTGACCGGAGAGCTCCGCGGCGCTGTCGTGGTCGTATACGGCGTCGAGCAGGCCGTCACACTCGGAGCAACGGCCGGCCGCCACAGGGTCGTGAGTGGTGCCGCAGTCGGTGCAGCGGAGCCCGGCGAACGCCTCGGTCGTGTTCATACTCACCCCCACGACCGCCGGTGACTAATCCCTGTCCGTCCGCGCACCGCTTGTCTGCCAGTTGTCGGGGGCGCGCTGTCGACCTGCCGACCGGCTCCGTCCCCTTTTTGCCCGCAGGGCCGAACGGGCGAATATGCACGCAGTCGTCGTCGGCGGCGGGCTCGCCGGCCTCGTCGCCGCCCGCCACCTCGCCGACCGAGGCGCCGCGGTCACACTGCTTGAGCGCCAGGACACCGTCGGCGGCCGGGTCCGGACGGAGCACGCCGACGGGTACGCCCTCGACCGTGGGTTTCAGGTCCTCTTCACCGCCTACCCGGCGGTACAGCGTGAACTCAACGTGGATGCGCTCTCACTGCGTCGGTTCCGCCCCGGCGCGGTCATCGCCCGCCCGGGCGAACGCTCGACGCTGTCGGACCCGCTCCGTGACCCCTGGGCCACGACCGCGACGCTGTTCAACCGGGAGGTGACCACCGGCGACAAGCTCCGGCTGTTTCAACAGCAGCGCCGGCTCAAGCGGACCGACGCCGAGGCGGCGCTGGCGGCCGACGACCGCTCTATCGACGAGGCACTCGCCGACTGGGGGTTCTCCCGGCAGTTCCGGGACAACTTCGCCGCGCCTTTCTACGGGGGAATTACACTCGACCGCTCGCTGTCGACCTCGAAGGCGGTCTTCGAGTACACGTTCAAGATGCTCTCGGAGGGGGCGACCGCCGTCCCGGCCGACGGGATGGGCGCGGTCCCCGCCCAGCTTGCCGACCACGCGCGGGCCGCAGGTGCGACCATCGAGACGGGCCGGGCGGTCACGGCTGTCGACCGGACCGACCCCTCCGACAGCGCGGGCGGCGTCACCGTCGAGACCGCCGCCGAGACGCTCGCGGCGGACACTGCGGTCGTCGCCACGGACCCGCCAACGGCGCGTGAGCTGACCGGTGTGACGGGGATTCCGGCGGAGACGGTCGGCTGTGTCACACTCCACCTCGCGCTCCCGGACACCCAGCAACTCGACACCGACCGTCGGATCCTGCTGAACGCCGCTGACGACCGGCCCAACCAGGTCGCGCCGATGTCCGAGGTGGCCCCGGAGTACGCACCCGAGGGCCAGCAACTCCTGAGTGCGACCTTTCTGGGACGACAGGACGAAGACGACGACGCACTGCTCGAGGAGGTCCGGGACGTGCTGTCGTCCTGGTACCCCGAAAACCGGTTTGCGAATCTGGAGCGGGTGGCGGTCGACCGGGTCGAGGCTGCCCAGTTCGCCCAGCCGCCGGGCTTTCGGGCGTCGTTGCCGGATGTCGACGACCCGGCCGGCCCGGTCTACCTGGCCGGCGACTACACCCGCTGGTCGGCGCTCCAGGGTGCGATGGATAGCGGGCGCCAGGCCGCGGTCGCCGCTGTGGACGGCCGGTAGACGCGCCACACCTGACGGGGGCGTAGCTACTACCGTTGGCCGCACGTACGTGGAGACGCTCGCCACCCCGGGGGCCGATCCCTCCCGTGATAGGGCAGCCGACAGTGTGAGCCCGAACACTGCGAGCGGCAGTAGCCCCGGTTACGAGGGACGGCCGCCCCGCGTGCCGTGCTTGCTGCGGTCCTCCGCTTTGAGGGTCCGCGGGAGGCGGTAGGCTGAGGCGACCAGCACTGTGAGACCGACGAAGCCGAGGCCCGTACTGGCCATACCTGCCTGCGCTCGCGTATAAGAAACGCACCGGCGCTCAGGCCGCCGCCTCACAGCCGGTGGCGAAACTCGCCGAGTCGGGGGAAGGTGAGCGTCTCGTCGGCGGCCTCATCGCGCACGACGGGTGCGAAGGCGTCGGCGTCACACACGAACGGTGACATGAACCCGGCCGCCGCCATCCCGTTGACCTCGACGCCCTGCAGGAGGCGATTGAACCCCGGCACCATCACCACGTCCGCACCGTTGTAGACACCTCTGGCGGCCAGATAGCAGGGCCGGCGTTTCCCCTCGATGGTGATCGTGGGGTGGTCGTGGCCGACGATATAGCGGTCGGCGTCACCCGGTATGTCATCCCCCGCAACCCCGGGCTCGACGTGGCCGTGACAGACAACGGTGTCGCCGACCCGGTAGCTGTCGGCGGTAGGCCCGTCCCAGACCGCGTCGAGCATGGTGTCGTGGTTGCCCGGTGTGACCACCAGACGGACGCCGGCCTCACGGGCCGCGCGGACGAGTCCGTCGACGGTCTCCCGGACGGTCCGGGGTACCGTCCGGAAGGAGTGCAACAGGTCACCGGCGACAACGGCCTCCTCGGGGTCGAACCTGTCGAGCAGTGCCTCGAAGCGCTCGACCATGTCGACCCCATCGCCGACCGGGATCTCGACGTCGGAGTCGGCGCCACGGCCGACGTGCAGGTCCGCGAGAACGAGTGTCTCCCCGAGGAGAAGTGCCCGGTCGCAAAAGCGGAGGTCGGCGGCCGCGTCCATACAACTGTTCGGGGCGGGAGGCGAAAAGGCCTGACGACTCCCGGAGTCGACGGGACTTTTGTGACAGGGGACCGAACAGACAGTATGAGCACACCCGCGGCGGAGGCAGTCACAGACTTCCTCGACCGGGCCGACAGCTGCTACGCGGAGTACGAACAGGGGTACGCCGACGCCGATGCGACCCTCCGGAAGCTGGAGCGACACATCGAGGAGTTGCGGTCGGCGGCCGAGGAGTAGTCAGGACCGCCAGTAGGTCGGTGTGAGGACGAGGATGACCGAGATAATCTCCAGCCGGCCAAGCCACATGGCGAGCACCATCCACCCCTTTGCCGGCGCCGAGAAGTCGGTGTAACTCCCCATCGGCCCGACGACGCCAAAGCCGGGCCCGACGTTGCCAACGGTCGCGATGGCGGCGCTCATCGACTCCAGCGCCGACAGGTCGAGTGCGGGGTTTGTGACCCCGTCCAGAAACAGGATAAGCGTCGTCAGCGCGAACAGTAACAGAAAGACGAGGACAAACACGGCCAGACCCCGTAGTGTCGACTCGTCGAGCACCTCGCCGTCGACCCTGACCGGCCGGACGGCCTCGGGGTGGACAGTCGTGAACAGCTCCCGGCGGACAGTCCTGCTGACCAGCAGCCACCGGACGATCTTGACCGACCCGGCCGCCGACCCCGCGGAGCCACCCAGAAACATCGCAAACAGCAACAGGACCTTCGCGGCCTCGCTCCAGGTGTTGAAGTCCATGCTCGCGTAGCCGGTGGTGGTGACGATGGCGGCGGTCTGGAAGGCGGCGTGCCGGGCGGCCCGCTCGACCTCGCCGGCGATTGGCGCGACCCCCTCGGCAATCGAGGAGAGCCCGGCGCCGAGCCCGGCGTACAGGAGCCCTGTCACGACGACACCGAAGGCGACCATCACCAGCAGGTATGAGCGAAACTCCTCGTTTTCGAGGAGTCGCCGTGGCTGGCCGGCAACGGCGTACCAGAACAGCGCGAAGTTGGTCCCGGCGATAATCATGAACGGGACAACGGCCCACTGGATGGCCGGCGAAAAGGCCTCGATGCTGCGGGCCTCCGGGGAGAACCCGCCGGTTGGCAGCGTCGTCAGCGCGTGGGCAACGGCGTTGTAGACACCCATCTCCGGGGCCAGCCCGGCCACGCCCAGACCGTAGTAGACCAGCGCCGCGAGCGCGGTAAACCCGAGATAGATGAGCCAGAGGATGCGCGCCGTCTCGCGGATCTTGGGGGTTAGCTTGTCGATGCCAAAGCCGGGGGCCTCCTCGCGCATGACCGCCGCCCCCCCGACCGAGAGGTCGGGGAGGATGGCGACCATCAACACTAGGATCCCCATGCCGCCGAGCCACTGGCTGAGTTGGCGCCACATGAGCATCGCATGCGAGTGTGTCTCGAAGGAAATATCGCCCAGGACCGTCGCGCCGGTCGTGGTGAACCCGCTCATGCTCTCAAAGAGGGCGTTCGCGGGCGCGGCGATAGTGCCGTTACCGGCGACCAGGTAGGGAACGGTGCCGAGCAGGGGGACCGCCAGCCAGGTCAGCGCGACCAGCAAGAACCCCTCCCGTTTGCCGAGGTCGCGGTCGGGTGTGAGCCGTCTCAGACCCGTCCCGACACCGACCGCCACCAGGATGGTGACGAGGAAGGGAAGCGGGTCCTCGCCGTAGACCAGCGCGACGAGCACCGGAACGAGGAGGGGCACGGAGAGGTAGCGGTAGACCGACCCGACGAGGCCGACACTGACCCGCCAGTCGACAACCAGCGACATATTTGAAGGGCTGCTAGCAGCGTCTTAACGCTGTCGTCACGCCCGCCGTCGGGTTGTCGGTAGCCCCGGCGCCGACCGGGTAGTTCAGTCCGCGACGGCCTCGCCGGAGCCGCCGACGGCGCTGGGGTCCTGCACCCACAGGTCCCCGAAGAGCTCGTCCTGCCGGAGACGGACCTGGCCGCGGTGGGAGAGAAAGAGCAAGCCCAGAAAGGTCTCCACGCGGGAGCCGCCGGCGTCGGCAACCTCGCGGTAGAGCACCTCCTTCCGGCCTGCCTCGTAGTGGTCCCGGACCGCCATGTGGACGGCGTCGATCACCTCGTCGATGTCCTCGGTGTGCTGGGTGCCGGTCACGTCGGCGGCGGTCGGCTCGTCGTCCATCCGCACGTCGTCGGCCGCCCGGTAGTCCAGCTCCTGGGCGCCGC
>JBLGCN010000137.1:0-6157 GCA_047617405.1 Natronomonas sp. | reverse complement strand
CGACGCCCGCGACGACGCGGACCATCCACCGGGAGATATACTCGAGTGGCCAGGAATTCGAGTGGACCGCTCCTTCGGGCGAACGGGTCGTGCTGTTCCGGTTCGAGGTCAAAAACACCGGCTCGTCGACGGTCACCATCCCGTCGTTCGTCGACGGAACCCGTCAGCAGCCGACGCTACACGGGACCGATATCACCATCTCTGTCGACGGCGACGAGGCGACCCTTCCGGAGCCTATCGTCGAACAGTACCAAGCCCCCGACGACAGCAGCCTGTATTACGCGGGAACGCCGCTGTCACCGTATCCAACACATATCCGAGAGTCGCCGGAACTCCAGCCCGGGAGTTCGAGTGGGGATAGATATCCGGACTGGTAGCGGAGGGGGAGTCGCCAGTGCTGGAGGTCGAGACACGGAACGGAGCCGTGGCGTGGGAGACTGACTCCCCCCCCCACGCTTCAGGAGGCCAGGTCGCAGAACAATTTCACCGCGACGCCTGAGCTTGACGACGCCTGGCCGGGAGCCGTATAGCGATCCTGGTGGGCGAGACAGTTGCCCTGAGCCACTTACTGATAAAATATGAGGGCCTGTCATCGCACAGTGTGTATGGTATCGTCCCGGCAGGTTGCTCCGTTTCATACAGCTCAGAGGATCAAAACGGAGGCCACCGCTGAGACAACTCCGATGAGAATGAGTAGCCCGCCAAACAGCATCGATCCGATATTTCTGAGTGCGTTTGTTTCCCTCTCAAGGAATCCTTCGGCCGGTGATTCAGGGGTAACGTAGGCTGTGGTCCGTTGCCCTTCCTCGTACCGGTCGAAGTGGCTGCGGGCACGCGACTCACTTCGGTACTTTGATGCCGTATCGACACCACCTGCTGGTGGCTCGACATTATTCGCGGTGTATGTCTCCCCGTCAAACGTGTACTCAAACGCAATGTGCGGGACATACTGGGTTCTCATCGTGCTCCCTCCGTTTTCAATATCAACCCGCTCTTTGGTCTGGCTCGTACTGATGTTTGTTACCACCGCGTCAACCTCAACTGCGTCGTTGAGCAGTGCTTTCTGCTCAGCGTGAGCAGTCCAGCCGTTCCACGCGATGAGAGCCCCGAATCCACCCGCAACAACCGCCCCGGCCAGTCCCTGTATCGAAACCATTGATACCTCCGTCCCGGATTTGAGGTTGGTGTAGAGCCTCATCTGTAACATATATTTTGATGTGACAGAGAACTGTTTCGTGCGCTGAATGTTCCCTCTGTATCCGGCATGCGGATATTGGCAGAGAGTAAGAGTTAGATAGAGCTGTTCACTGCTGTGTTACTGAAAGCCAGGGGCCGGTGGGGTAGAATGCACGGAGAATACAGTCGGAGTGTCGTGTCACTGTTCCTCTCACTCAACATTGAGTGTTGTCCCACCCCCGATTAGTCGTCTACAGCCACGATAGGCCGTGACGTGGACTTCGGTGGACGTGACCCCTCACAGGCGGGTCCCAATAGGACGAGTCCTGACCCTGTCGAGCCCGGCACGAAGTGTCCGTGAGGAGCAAGTGTAGGGGAGTCTGTACGTGCATTCTTAAGTTATATGAAGCAGTGGTACGGACAGCCGGACATGAACACAGTAACGCTCGGCCTGGAGTGGTTCCTCAACCCGGACCACATCCCGTTCGTCGTCGCGGACGAGCGCGGCTACTACGAGGACGAAGGATTGGAACTCGATATCTGGGAGCCGCCGGAGCACTACGACACACTGGAGATGCTCGCGGAGGACGAACTCGACTACGCTATCACCGAGCCGATCCATCTGGTCCCTGAGCGCTCGGAGGGCGTCCCCGTCACGAGTATTGCGACCTTCCTGCACACCCGGGGTGGAATCCAGTACCCGACCGACCGCGGGTGGGGGTCGCCAGCCGACCTCAAACCTGGCGTCCGGCTCAACTACCCCGGTGCGCCCGGTCCCGGCGGGCGGAAGATGGTAGCGTACATGGCACAGCAGGCTGGCGGTAACCTGACGGCTGACGACATTGAGCCGGTTGATCGGGGGTTCTATCACACCGACGCGCTGGTCGACGGTGACGCTGACATCGCCTTTCTTGCCTTTCATAACTTCGAGATTGTTGAGAGCCGCCACCGTGGCTTTGGGGCTGACCTCTGGGAACTCGCCGACTACGGGGTTCCCGATTTCAACCAGCTCGTCCTCACTGCCGCGGACGAGAGGATAGACGACGACCCTGGAGAGGTGCAGCGGTTCATCGACGCAACACAGCGCGGCATTGAGGACACCGTCGAGGACGGCGAGGCGGCGGTGGAGGTGTTCTTCGACCGATACCCTGCGCTTCGAGAGGAGAACCCGGCGCTGATGGACAAGACCGCGGTGGCGACACAGGAGTTCTTTACACCCGACCTCTCACAGGACGTCAGGATGTACCGGGACCTCGTGACCTTCTGTGAGGAATTAAACCTCTCGGACGGGCCCGTCAGCGTCGACGTGTTCACCGACGAGCGGTTCGTCGAGTGACGGCGAGCCAGTGTAGCGGGGTCAACACCGGTTCAGTTCGGCGGCGCCACCCAAACACGCTCGGCAGTTCCCTCCGTCGTTGTGACGACCACTGAGTGGACAGCGTGGCTACGATTGGCCGTCGGCGTCGGTGATGCGCTCGACGAGTTGCCTCCCGACGGACCGTGTGTCGCCGTCGGGCAGACCCAAACTGTACATGGTTCCGAGGTTGTCGTACCCACTGACGGTCAGCGTCCGGCCATCGTCGTCGGTGAGAGCGTGTCACCTACCTCGGCGTGAACGCCGAGGCTTGCGTAGCGGGCGGGAGGGAGTTTTCGTCCCTGCCTGTTTCGCCCTTTGTGTGCCGGTGCGGTTGGCCGACAGAGGCAATTTAATTGTCGGTGTCCTCGGACGAATCGGTTTGCGGTGCAGGGACCGATTCTCGGACCCGACTTCGGGGACGGGTGACACCGGCCCATCCAACCAGAGATGGCGACCTGTCCCACGAGAATTGGTCGCCCGCCCGTTACCGGGCTGTCACACTTGCGCCCTGATTGGACGTGTCTATATTTACAATCCCAAGACAAAAATGGATTACGCGATTCCCGCCCGCCGTGAACGGCGGGACTCCCTCGCTGACTTAGGTGGTTCGGCGAACTCCACGGTGCACTGCGTCATCGTGTAGCTACACACGTCTTGGACTGATAATAGACCGTTGGTAGCCGACGCCCCGAAGCAGGTCGGTGACGGCGGGTGCCAGCAGTTCTCGCCTCCTGTCACGTACGCAGGGACAGACCGACGACTGAGCGGCCGGTCCGAGGCGGCCGCCGAGTTCCCGCGACGAGCGGTCACCGCCGCGTGGGCACCGAGCAGGCTGGGAGGGTTACGTTTGTCTGCCGTGTCTGATACGTCGTGATGACGGAGAACTCGGTCCCCAAGCGACGCGCTGAAACACACGCCAGCCCAAACAGACACATATGAGACTCACACTATCCGGGGCCGTGGCAGACGGGGGGAGTAACCGGCAGCGTGCGTGAAAACGGAGTCGCAGACCTGCACGTCCACACAACCGCCTCCGACGGTGACAGCACGCTTGAGGAGCGACTCGCACACGCGGAGGCGGCCGGGCTACCGGTTTTTGCGGTGACCGACCACGACTGTCTCCACCCGGCGCTGTCGGCGCCGGTGGTCGAACGTGACCGCGCGCTCGTCGTTAGCGGTGCTGAGATTCGTGCTGGGGTCAACGGTCAGGAGGTCGAGCTTCTCGGCTACTTTCTCGACCCTGAGACGTCGTCTCTCAAGCGGGTTCTCGAACGGATACAACAGCACCGTGTCGACCGCAACCGTGCGATTGTCGCGGCACTCCGGGCAGAAACGAACCTGACGGCGACGTACAGTACGCTCGTCGACGGCGCCGACAATGTGTTGACACGGCCACACATCGCTGCCCGACTCGTCTCCGAAGGCATCGTCGAATCACGGGCCGCAGCGTTCCGGGAGTACCTGGGCGCCGGTGCCGAGACTCACGAGCCACTCACACTGGTCGACCACTCGGCCGTCATCGACGCGGTCCACGACGCTGGCGGGGTCGCCTCCCTTGCTCACCCCGGGTACCTCCACGCAGGTGATGAAGACGGAAGCGAGTCACCGCTGCGAACGGCGGTCAGGACGTTAGCCTCAGCAGGGCTCGACGCGCTGGAGGTGACATACGATTACGGGCCGGATGGGTTCATGCCGGCACGGGCGGCCGCACTGGCGGCGGAGTTTGACCTGCTCACGACCGGCGGGTCGGACTGTCACGGCCCGACCCCGGGGACGACGAGCATCGGCGACATGCGGATTTCGCAGTCACAGTTTGACCGGCTCTGCCAGCGTGCAGACGTGGCGGTCAGGACGCCGAGATGACCGAGACCTCCGGTGACGGTCGCCGGTGTAGCTGTGTCCGTACACCTGGAGATGTCATGTATGCTCGCCAGGAATGTGCGCAAGGGATAGGGGCACAGAACAGTGCGCAGACGACGACGTTGGAACCCGGAGCCCGGACCGCGACGAGGGATGACTGAACCCTCCCGTCCGGGCACGTATCCCCGCTCGCGGCACTCGTCGAGTGCTTGCGGCCGTCGGCTACGAGATGGCGGCCGTGACCGACGCCATTGCTGGCGCTGTCTCCGGCTACGGTGGTCCGTTTGACCCCACGACCGACCGGGACGAGCTACGTCGTACACTCGAAGGTCTACTGACGTCGGGCTTCGGCCGGCCGTCTCGGAGCCAGCGGGCGGTACGTTTGTTCTCTCTGTGGACGACAGCTCCCGCGGGAACCCCGGGCCAGTCGGTGTGGGTGCCGTCATCATCGATGAGCCCGGTACCCAGATCGCGAGGCTGGGTCGGCCTGTCGGGTCCCGGGCTGGCAACAACACCGCCGAGTACGTCGCCTTCCGGTCGGGTCTCCCGGAGCCGTTGACTCGATACGAGCCGCACAAATTGGAGGGTCGCATCGACTCAGTACCCGGTATGCGGGACGTCTGTGGCGGCGACGACCCAGCAGAGCCAGGCGTCGAAACGCACAGTGATGCCGTCACAACAGCGCTGGCTGCCGTCCCGGCTCACCAGTACACCCACCTGGCCGACGGCGACCCGAGCCCTGCCGACGCGCTGGCGACGGTTGGCGCCGACATCGCGGCCCTCGGCCCCGGGGCGTAGCGTCGCACCGGACCGACGAGAGCCCGTCTGTACAGGCGGGATACCGGTACAGCGGTCGGCTGGGAAGTGCCGACCGGTGTCCGGTTCCACGGGGCATATACCTGTTCACCCGCTACGTACGGCGATGACGGACTCCGGGACAGTGTCGTCGGAGGACGACCGGGTCGGCGATGTCGCTGTGGGCAACCTGACACGGTCGGCCGGGTGCCACTCAGGCGAGGCAGTCCACGGACTGCCTGTTCTTGACGACCCTGACCACCCGCTCGTCCCTGACCCGGACCACACATACGTGGAACGGGAGGTCAGGGACGGGTGGACTGACGTCGAACTGGCTGCGCAGTTCCTTGCTGACGGGGATTACGCGCTGTTGCTGACCGGAGAGACGGGCGTTGGCAAAGACCGGCTGCTCGCACACCTCTGTGCACGGACAAACCGACCGATAGTCCGCGTCAACTTCGGCTCGGGCACCACATACGCCGACCTTGTGGGCGAGTACGCACCCAACAGTGGCGCCGAGGCAGACCGCATCGCTCGGGTCCGACAGCTGGCCGACAAACACGATATCGGGCTCGGCGAAGCGGCCGAACTGGTTGGGTCGGAACACGCGTTCGAGTTCACCCCTGGTATCCTCTACCGTGCTGTCGAGCAGGGCTGGACGTTCGTCGCCGACGAACTGAACGCGGCGGGACCGGCCGCGACGATGCCTCTTCACGGGCTGACCGAGCGCGACGGCCGGTTGGCGGTCAAATCGACCGCCGAGGTACTGGAGCCACACCCGTCGTTCCGGTTCGTCGCGACGATGAACCCCCCACGGTACGCCGGGACGAGCCCGCTGAATGACGCCTTCCGGTCGCGGTTCTGGGAGCTTGAGCTTGAGTACCTCTCGCCGGCGGCCGAGCGGCGGCTGCTCTATACGGCGACCGACCTGCGTCGCGGCGTTGAGCGCGACGAGCGGGTCGCCGAACG
>JBLGCN010000136.1:0-6188 GCA_047617405.1 Natronomonas sp. | reverse complement strand
CGTCCGAACCCCGACAGGATAGGAGGCCTGGACGTAGGTGAGTCGGTCGAGTTGGTCACGGACGGCCTCCTGGACAGCCGCGTGGCCGTGGCCCAGCGGAACACAGGCGTAGCTGGCGCCGGCGTCGAGATACTTGGTCCCCGCGTCGTCGTAGAGGTAGACGCCGTCGCCCTCCTCCATCCGAATGGGCTTCTCGGCGAAGACGAACCCGCTCATGTGTCCCCCTCCAGGGCGCCCGGATAGATATGTGTCCCGTCTCCCTCCAGAGCGGTCATCACCGGTCGGTCGATATTCGCGTCAGCAATCACAACCTCGGCGGCCCCACCGTCCAGGGCCTCCTCGGCGGCCATCACCTTCCGACCCATCCCACCCGTCACGACCGATTCGAGGCGGTCCCACTCCGCGGGGTCATCAACCTCGCGGACCAGTGTGTCCCGGTCGCCGGCGTCCTCGAGGATGCCCGGGACATCAGTCAACAGCAGTAGCGTCGCGTCGAGCGCGCCGGCAATCGCCGCCGCCGCCCGGTCGGCGTCCGTGTTGACGGGGGTGACCGCTGCTCGCGCCTCGCCGTCCTCCGCGCCGGCCATCGGCGGGCTGACGACCGGCGTGTACCCGTCCGAGACCAGCCCGGCGAGCAGGTCGGTGTTCACCTCCCTGGGCGTGCCGGAGTGGTCGCCCCGACGGATCTTCTGTTTGCCGTCCTCGACGACCCGCACGGCGGACTTGCGGGGGCCGTACAGGAGACCGCCGTCGACCCCCGAGAGGCCAACGGCGTCGACACCCTCGCTCCGGAGGGCCGCGACGAGTTCGGTGTTCACCAGGCCGGGCATCACCATCTCGAAGACCTCCATCGTCTCCGCGTCGGTGAACCGCCCGGTCACCCCCGAGGGGGTTTCGACGTACTTCGGTTCGATGCCAAGTCGCCCGAGGGTGTCGTCGACGGCTGTCGAACCGCCGTGGACCACGACCACATCCTCGGCGTCACGGTCACCGCCCTCGGCGTTGCTTTTGACTAGTGCCGCAATGTCCGTGAGCGCGCCCGCCGGGTCGACCGCACGGGCGCCCCCGATCTTGATGACTATCATGGTGCGCCAACAGGGTGTAGCCCGCGAAAGTCCAGGCCGGCTGTCTCCTCGATGCCCAGCGCAACGTTGGCGGCGTGGACGGCCTGGCCCGCGGAGCCTTTCAGCATGTTGTCTATCGCGGCAAAACAGACGATACGCCCGTTCGAGGGGTCGCGTTCGAAGCCGACCTCGGCGCGGTTGGTGCCCGCAACCGCCTTTGGCTCCGGGTAGCGGTAGACCCCGCCGCCGCCCGCGACCAGTTCGACGAACGGCTCCGCCTCGTAGGCGCCCCGGTAGGCCCCCCAGAGGTCGCCCTTCGAAACCGGCTCGTCGGGAAAGACGTGACACGTCGCGGACGCGCCCCGTGTCATGTCCACCGCGTGCACGGTAAAGGAGACGTCCAGGCCGAGAAACTGCTCGATCTCGGCCTCGTGGCGGTGGCCTGTCGGGGCGTAGGGCCGGACGACGCCCGACCGCTCGGGGTGGGCGGCGGCCTCCCCGCCGCCCGCGCCACCCTCGCTGGAGCCGACCTTCACGTCGACGACAATCCGCTCCTCGCCGGTCAGCACGCCCGCCTCCACGAGGGGCATGAGCCCCAGGATCGTCGCCGTGGCGTTACAGCCACCCGCGGCGACCAACCCGGCGCCGGGCAGCGCCTCGCGGTTGAGTTCCGGCAGGGCGTACACCGACTCCGCGAGGAGTTCGGGCCGCTCGTGGCCGTCGTAGTACTCCTCGTACTGGGCCTCGCTCTCGAGTCGGAAGTCCGCCGAGAGGTCGACGACGGTGTCCGCCGCCTCCCGAAAGCGGTCGATCTCCCCCATCGAGACGCCGTGGGGGGTGGCGGCAAACAGCACGTCCACCGCCGCCAGGTCGCCGGGGTCGGAAAAGCGCAGGTCCAGGTGCCGGAGGTTCGGGTGGGCGTGGCCCACGGTCCTGTTCGTCCGCGAGCGGCTGGTGGCCTGCACGACCTCAAACTCGGGGTGGCCGTCGAGCACCCGCAGGAGTTCGCCGCCGGTGAAGCCGCTCCCCCCGACGACGCTTGTAGTGTAGCTCACGCTCGTCCCTCCGGGACGGTTTCCAGCCAGTCGACGACCCGTGCCGGGACGTCGGCGCCGACGGTGTCGTTCAGGGCCTTGAACTCGACGGTGTGGTTGACCTCGTGGACGGTGTAGCCGGTCGCACGTCCACTCTCGCCTACACCGGTCTCCATGAGGTCCACACCTAACAGCCCACCACCGACAGCGTCACTCGCCCGCGCGACCAGGTCCCGGGCCTCCTCATCTAACCCGAAGGCCGCCGTCTCGGCGCCCTTCGCGGCGTTTGTCAGCCAGTGGTCCGACGAGCGGACCATCGCCGCGACGGGCTCGCCGTCGGTGGCGACCACCCTGATATCCCGGCCGGGTTTCTCGACGAACTCCTGAACGTAGAAGACCTTGTGCTCGTAGTGGCCGAGCGTCTCCTTGTGTTCGAGGACGGCCTCGGCGGCAGAACGGGAGTCGAGTTTCGCCATCAGCCGGCCCCAGGACCCGACGACGGGCTTCAGCACGCACGGATAGCCAAAGTCCTCGACGAGCTCCAGGGCTGTGTCTTTCGTGAACGCGACCTCGGTTGTGGGCGTGGGGACGCCCGCCTCGGCCAGCGCCAGCGAGTTTTCGACCTTGTCCGCACAGACCTGTGCGGTTTCGGCGCCGTTGACGACCGGGACCCCGTAGGCGTCCGCAAAGCGGGTGACATACCTGCTCCGGCTGGTGGCGAGACACCGGTCGACGAGGACGTCCACGCCCGCCATGTCCGCCGGCGGCTCCTCGAGGCCAAAGCGCTGGCGGCGGACGTCGACCTTGGTGACCTCGTGGCCCCGCTCGCGGAGTTCGCCGAGCAGGAGTTTCTCGTCCTTTCGGATCCGGGAGTAGCAGAGTCCGACCTTCATGCTGTCCTCGTGGTCGTGCGGGCCGCGGTGCTCACTCGCCCCAGTCCTCCTCAAGCTCCGGTGCCGTGTCGAGGTCGACAGGGCCGACCCCGACAACCTCGAGTTCGGCGCCGCAGGTCGCACAGTCGACGATCTCTCCGACTTCGAGGTCCTCGTGCAGGGAGACCTCGGCCCCACACTCGATACAGTCTGCCATTGTATCCCTCACTCGCGCGCCTACCCACTTAAACGCTTCGAACCTGTCAGAATGAGTTCGTAACTCATATGCCAAGCTGCCGGTGTCTGATGGCTTTCGCGCCCGCTTCAGCATTATCGCATACGTTTTCTGGTATTTCGGTCGCCCGGGTGTGAGTGCAACAGCGGCGGTCGTGGCTGTGGGCGGGACCGGCCCGCCACCGTGTCGTCCGGCCCGGCCGCGACACCCGACTCAGACATACGCCGCCACCGCCGTACGCAGTTGCTCGCTTGCAGTCTCGACGCGCTCGCGGCGCCGCCGGAGGGTCTTGCGGTCACCGTCGAGTCCCTCCTGTGCCCGCTCAAGGTGCGCCTCGACGGCCTCCGGCGCAGGCCCGCCCCGGGAGTCGCGCATCGCGACGTTCGCTGCCGGGTCCAGTGCCGCTGCCAGCGCCTCGTGGTCGACCCGCGCGGTTACCGGTTCGTCCATCACGGCCACACCTGCCGCGTCGAGCGCGTCGGTGTCGGGCACAGCCTCGTCGGCCGCCATCCCCGCCGTGGCCCGCGCGACCACCTCGTGGGCCGTCCGGAAGGGGACACCCGACTGTGCCAGGAGGTCCGCCACACCTGTCGCCGTCGCGAACCCCTCGCCGGCCGCCTCCTCGAGCGTGTCCGCGGGCCACTCCGCGGTCACGACGGCGCCGACGGCCACCTCGAGGCTCTCGGTCGTGCTGTCGACCGCCTCCCAGGCGTGCTGTCCCGCCCGCTGGAGGTCACGGTTGTACGCCCGCGGCAACCCCTTCAGCGTCGTCAGCAGACCCTGTAACCCCGACACGGCGTCCCCGGTCCGGCCCCGCACCAGCTCCAGGGTGTCGGGGTTCTTCTTCTGGGGCATGATAGAGGAGGTCGAGGCGTAGTCGTCGTCCAACCCGACGTGACCCTTGCTGGCCATCGTCACCAGGTCCTCGGCCAGCCCCGACAGCGTCGTCGCGAGCCCGGCCATCCCCGCCGTGGTCTCGACGAGGAAGTCCCGCGCCGACACCGCGTCGGTGGCGTTCTCGACCAGCCCGTCGAAGCCGAGCAGGGCGGCGACCCGCTCGCGGTCGACATCGAAGCTCGTCCCGGCAAAGGCCGCCGCCCCGAGTGGCGACCGGTTGGTGCGGTCGTAGGCGTCGACCAGCCGGGCCGTGTCCCGGGACAGCGCCCCCTCGTAGGAGCACAGCCAGTGGGCAACGGTGGTCGGCTGGGCCGGCTGGAGGTGTGTGTACCCGGGCATCACGGTGTCGGTGTGTCCGGCGGCAGTCACCAGCAGCTGCTCGCGGGCCTCCACCAGTGTCGCCAGCGCCCCGAGCAGGTCCTCGCGCAGCTGGTACCGGATACAGGCGGCCACCTCGTCGTTTCGCGAGCGGGCGGTGTGCATCCGCCCGCCAGCCGGCCCGACCCGGTCGACGACGGCCGTCTCGACCGCCTCGTGGACGTCCTCGCCGTCGGGTAACGCGGCGTGGCCCGCCGTCTCGACCGCGGCGAGGGCCTCCAGGATCGCCCCGGCGTCCTCGGCGTCGATGACCCCCTGTTCGGCGAGCATCACGACGTGGGCGCGGTCCACGGCGAGGTCGGCGACGAAGATACGCTCGTCGTCGGCCAGCGAGGAGAGGAAGGCGCGGGCGGGGCCACCCGAGAAGCGGTCGCGGCGGACGACACCCTCGCCGTCCGCGGCGCCCTCCTCACCCCCGTCCTCCGCGCCGTCCTCGGTCATCTCACTCCTCCCCGCCGTTCGCGTTCTCGGCGGCGCGGTTTGCCAGCCGGGACTGGAAGCCGTGGTACTTGGCGACGCCGGTGGCGTCCGCCTGGGTGATGCCGCCGGTGACAGCCTCCTCGTCGAAGGAGGCCGCCGACTCCGAGTAGACCGCAAAGTCGCTCTCGCGGGCGACCGGCCGGCAGTGGCCACCCTCCAGCTTCACCGTGACGGTGCCGGTGACCCGCTCGTTTGTCGTGTCGATAAACCCTTCCAGGGCATCCACGAGCGGCGCGTCGACCAGCCCCTGGTACCCCTTCTGGGCCCACTGCCCGTCCACCTGGGTCTTGAACTGGCGTTCCTCCTGGGTGAGCACGAGCTGTTCGAGCGCTTCGTGGGCGGTCAACAGGACGGTCGCCGCGGGGTGTTCGTAGTTCTCCCGCACCTTCAGCCCGAGCATCCGGTCTTCCATCATATCGGTCCGGCCAACGCCGTGGGCGCCGGCCCGCTCGTTGAGGGTTTCGACCAGCTCGACGGGCTCGATAGCCTGCCCGTCCAGCGCGACCGGCTCGCCGGCTGCGAACTCGATTTCGACGAGTTCGGCCTCCGTCCCGCCCGGACTCTGTGTCCAGTCGTAGATGTCGTCCTCCGGGATAGTGGCGGGGTCCTCAAGCTCCGAGCCCTCGACCGACCGGCTCCAGAGGTTGGTGTCGATGCTGTACCGGCCCTCGCTGCCGCCCTCGACGGGCAGGCCGCGCTCGGCGGCGTACTCCTGCTCCCACTCCCGGGTCAAGCCGAGTTCGCGGACGGGTGCGACCACGGTAAGCGGGGACTCGCGCCAGACGGCCTCGAACCGGAGCTGGTCGTTGCCCTTTCCGGTGCAGCCGTGGGCAACGGCGTCACACCCCTCCTCGCGGGCGACGTCGAGGATCGATTGGGCGATGACCGGGCGGGCCAGCGCCGTCCCCAGGGGATACCCCTGGTAGGTGGCGTTTGCCTTTACCGAGCGCAGGCACAGGTCGGCGAACTCCTCGCGGGCGTCGACGACGTAGTGGTCGACGTCGAGCGCCGCGGCGGTCTCCTCGGCCTCGTCGAACTCCTTGCGGGGCTGACCGACGTCGACGGTGACGCCGATTACCTCGTCGTAGCCGTACTCCTCCTCGAGCAGCGGTACGCAGACTGTTGTGTCGAGCCCGCCCGAGAAGGCGAGCGCGACACGTGTGGTGGTGTCATCTGGCATGTGTTGTGTGTGGTGTGTGTGGAACCGGTGTCGGGTTCGAACGGGTGA
>JBLGCN010000135.1:0-6242 GCA_047617405.1 Natronomonas sp. | reverse complement strand
ACCTGTCCCGACTGTGGCGGCCCCGCCGAGCGGGAGACGGACACGATGGACACCTTCGTCGACTCCTCGTGGTACTTCCTGCGGTACGTCTCGCCGGACCTCGGGGACGCCCCCTTCGACACCGGGCAGGCGGGTGACTGGATGCCCGTCGACCAGTATGTCGGCGGCATCGAGCACGCGACGATGCACCTGATCTACTCCCGGTTCTTTACGAAGGTGCTCGCGGACCTGGACATGCTCGAGGGTGTCGAGGAGCCCTTCGAGAACCTGCTCACCCAGGGGATGGTCCGCAAGGATGGCACGGCGATGAGCTCCTCCTCGGGGAACGTCGTCTCACCGCGGCCGTTCGTCGAGGAGTACGGCGCCGACACCGCCCGGCTGTTCATGATGAACGCCGCCCAGCCGGAGAAGGACTTCGACTGGACCGAGGAGGGCGCCCGCTCGGCCCACCAGTTCCTCCAGAACGTCTACCGGCTGACCCGGAGCTTCGCTGAGGGCGAGATGGACGGGAGGGCGGCCGAGGAGGGTGACGGCGCGGCCACAGACCCCATCGCGGAGTACGTCGCCCGGGAGACCGCGGCGACCGCCGCCACGGCGACCGAGGAGTTCGGCCGGTTTCGGTTCAACCACGCGCTACAGGCGGTCCGGGAGCTGGTCTCGCTCGTCCGCCAGTACCGCGACGCGACGGCGGCCGACGGGGACACCGTGGCCGAGGCGCTGGAGACGACGGCGAAGCTACTCGCCCCTATCGCCCCCCACGTCGCCGAGGAGCTATGGGAGCTCCTGGGCGGCGAGGGGTTGGTCGCCGAGGCGGCGTGGCCGACGGGGTCGCCCCCGGCCGACTACGACCTCGAACGCCGGCTGGTCGAGAACACCCGCGAGGATGTTCGGGATATCGTCGACGTGGCCGACATCACCGACCCCGAGCGGGTCGATATCGCCGTCTCGCCGGCGTGGAAACACCGCGCAGCCGACATCGCCCGGGACGCCGGTGACGTCGTCGGGGCAGTGATGGCCGACGAGGACCTCCGCGAGCGCGGCGAGGCCGCCGCCGACTTCGCGAAGACGCTCGCCGGGAGCGGGCGGGTCGACGAACACCTCGACCCGGACCGGGAGCGGGCGGCACTCGAGCGGGCGGCCTGGCTGGTCGAGCGGGAGTTCGGCGCCGAGGTGGTCGTCCACGGGCCCGGGGACGACGAGGAGCTCGCGAGCGACGCCGAACCCGGCCGGCCGGCCATCGACATCCAATCCTGACCCGGGTCGGCGGTCACGGCGACCGGCCGCCGGTCTGCCGTCTCAGTCCAGTGTGACCAGGCCGTCCTCCAACAGGTCCATGAGCAGGTCACGGGCGTGTCCGTCCGGGTCGACACCGGTGTAGACCCGGTCGACCTGGCCGTCGGCGAGGACGAATGTCGTCCGCGGGGTCCGGTCACCGGGTGCCGCCCGCTCGACGTCAAAGGCCGCCGCCACCTCGCCGTCGGGGTCGGCCAGCAGGGTAAGGTCGATGGCGTTCTCGGCGGCGAACTCCCGGTGGGAGTCGACGGTGTCGACGGAGACGCCGTAGACGGTCACGCCGGCCTCCTCGTACACCGCCCGTTCGCGGGCGAACTGTTCGAGTTCGGTCACACACCCCGGAGAGCCGTCCTCGGGGTAGAACGCGACGACAGTCGGCGGCACAAAGTCGGGGGCGAGAACCGTGCCGTCCTGTGTCGGCGCACTGATTTCGGGGGCCGGGTCACCCGGGTCGAGTGTCATACCGGCCGTTTGTGGGCGGCCGGCAAAAAGCCGGTGTGAGGCCGGCCTGTGGGCGGGTTAGGCCAGGCTCACACCAGCCGGACGCCGGAGACCACGACCCGGACGCCGTCCTGGTAGTCGGCGTCGATAGCCACCTCCCAGCCGTGGACGTTCGCCAGCGACCGGACGTTTGGCAGTTTCATCCCCGCCTCCGCGTCCGGGACGGCCTCGTCGTACTCGAAGTACTTCTCGGCGGAGTCGAGCGGTGGGTTACCGTCGTCGACGAGCGCGAACCCGTCGTGGGTCACCTCGACGGTGACCTCAGTCCCGCCGTTTCGGTCGGCAAACTCGAAGGCGCTGGCGAACAGGGCTCTGAGCCGGCGGGATTCGGCCTTGAGGGTGGCGTCGTCGGCGACAGTGACCGAAACGTCGGTATCGGCGTTCCCGCGGGCGTCGGCGACGGTCGTCCGGAGGTCGACCGCGACCAGGTCCTCGACGGTCTGGCCGTGGCGGGCGAGCACGGTGAAGTCGTCGACTAGGTCACCCATCCGGTCGGTGGCACCGGTAGCCGTCTCAAGCGGGTCACGCCGCTCGAAGTCGAGGTCGACAGTCTCGGCAGCAGCCTGGACGTTCCAGTCGATGATCTGCAGGGAGTTGCGGAGTTCGTGGGTCATCGCGCCGGCAAAGTCCTCGAGCTGGCGGTTGTGGCGGGCGAGTTCGCGGCGCTGCTGTTCGGAGTCGGTCACGTCCGAGAAGAGGACGACCTGGCCGACCCGGTTCTGCCCGACCTCGAAGACGCTGTTCGAGACCACAAAGTATCGCCGCTCGTCAGCGACCTCAAGTTCGAGCACCTGGTCGGCGGCGGCCGCATCGGTCGCGTCGGGGATGACATCGTCGAGCGGGGCCCCGGCTGTCAGCGCGGGAAAGAGTTCGCCGGCAGGCTCGTTGTAGTCCCGTATCCGGGCGTCGTCGTCGAGAAAGACCAGCGGGTCGCTAACGCCACCGGTCGCCTTGACCGCGAGAAAGCGGTCCCGGAACAGAAACAGGACGCCGATGGCGAAGCCGCCGACGCCGACCGGGGCGTAGATGATGTCCACCAAAAGCGGGGTCGCGTAGCCGATGATATCCAGCGTGACCGGGAGCCCCGTCAGCCCGGCCAGCACCGCCAGCGGCCAGGTGTCGTAGTCCGAGGAGGCAAACAGGTCGAGTAACATGAAGATACCCGCCGCCGCCAGCGCGTATGAAAAGCCCGTGACCCCCCAGTGAAACACCCCTTGCTGGACTGTGAGGTGTGGAAACGGGTCGGTCACGAAGGTGGTCTCGAAGTAGAGGTGGTGCAACGGGTTGGTTACCTTTATCACCACGACGGCGAGGTAGATGATACCGGCGAACCACTGAAAGGCCGGCTCACGGTGGTAGGTCCGGCCGGTGTACGCCGAGGCAAAGTACAGCCACGCCCAGACCGTGCCGAATCCGAGAATCAGCCCGAGGAGATAGCTGACCTCCCCGAACGGGTTCGGGAGGAGGAACATCCCGACGTGGGACGCCGACCAGCCACCGCTGGCGAGCAACAGCCCTAGTAGGCTCCAGCGGAGGTCCGTGTCCTCGATCTGCCAGGCCCGGGTCGCCGTCGCGAAGCAGGCGAGCGCGGCGGTACCGAACAGTAGCTCGTAGCCCAGCGAGGAGTTGAATATCGCCAATGTGACAGTCATAGTCGGAGACGGCGCCACTCGCGTCTCGATGTACCGTTCCATCTCCGTCCTTTCAAACCTTTTGGCAGGGAGACAGCCCGTCCGGCACTGCCGGACCGAAAGGTACGTTTGGTGATACGTACGCCCCAAAGCGGGGGTCCACAGTCGGCCCGGTAGCCTGTGTTGGGCCGGGGGTTCATCCGTCCCCGGCCAGTCGCGCCTTCTCGGCCCGGGAGAGTGTCTTTATCTCGTGTTCCCGGGAGAGGGCAGCCGACCGGGTCTCGAAGGACTCGGTGTAGACGGGTTCGACGGGTGTGCGCCCGCGGGTGTACTTCGCGCCGTCGCCGGCGTTGTGTTCGGCCACACGGCGGTCGACGTCGGTGGTGTACCCGGTGTAGAGGCTGTCGTCGGCACACCGGAGGATGTAGACGTAGTGCACGGGGGTCAGTACAGCACCGTCTCGGAGTCGTACGAGCCGAGCCGGCGGACCCAGCCCTCGGCGGCGATTGCCTCGACCGCGGCGAGGGCGTCCTGGGTGCGCTGCTCGTAGAGGCCGGCGGCGATGTCGATGTGGAAGACGTAATCCCCTAGCCGTTCGCCGCTGGGGCGGGACTCGACGCGGGTGAGGTTGATATCCCGGTCGGCAAACGGCTCAAGCATCTCCAGCAGGAGGCCAGGGCGGTCCTCACTCGGATAGACGATGACCGACGTCTTGGAGCCGGCCTCGCTACGCTCACTCTCGGGCGCGACTACCAGAAACCGGGTCGCGTTCGAGGTCCGGTCCTGGATGTCCTCGGCGAGGGTCGCGAGCGCGGGGTCGTCGTCGGCGTTTGCGGGGTGACCGACCGCCGCTACACCCGCGTCCTCGCGGGCGCGCTCGACCCCACGGGCGGTCGAGGCGACGGCCTCGAGTTCGGCGTCCGGGTAGTTCCCCTCCAGATACGACCGACACTGCGCGAGCGCCTGGGCGTGGCTGGCGACGGTCTCGAAGCGCTCGCCCTGTGCGAGGAGGGCGTGACGGATCGGCGTGATGACCTCCCGGACAACCGCCACCTCGTACTCGGTAAAGGCGTCGAGTGACTCCGTCACTGACCCCTCGATGCTGTTCTCGACGGGTACAACGCCGCGCTCGGCGGTCCCGTCGGCGACCGCCTCGATGATAGCGGTCACCGACTCGGTGAAGTCGGTCTTGCCGTCGTCGGCGACGGCCCCGGCCGCACGGTGGGAGTAGGTCCCCGCTGGCCCCAGGGTGAGCGTTTGCATATCGCCGCGTACTCCGCGGCCGGGCAAAAGGTGTACGGTAGAGCGGAGCGCTCCGACAGGGGAACCCGGCCTCAGGGGTCGAACTCGGTCAGTTCGCTGGCGTACGTGTCCCGGGGCCGGGTCGCACGGTAGGCGGCCCGGTACCGGGAGAGCTTGCGGAGCAACACCGCGACGAGGAGGCCGTCGTAGACCACGACGAAGCCGACAAAGCCGCCAAACGTGGAGAGGCCGAGCGTCGACGCCAACAGCTCCGGCACCTGTCTGGCGAGGATATTGTACAGCGCGTGGGCGCCGACCGCGATGAGCAGCCCCTTGAGCACGATGGCGCCCGCGTACTCGCGGCTGAACCGGGCGAGTCCGAGGTAGTATCCCGCGAGCGCGGAGTAGATGACGTGACCCGGGCCGGCCAGCGCCCGGACGGTCGTAACGGCGCCACCGGCGGCGAGGGCGTCACCGCCGGCCGGGCCGATGACATCGGTGATGTAGAGGGCGTTCTCGATGGTGGCAAAGCCGAGACCGGCGGCGGCCCCGTAGACGGCGCCGTCGACGACGGTGTCGAACTGGGGTGTGCGGTAGGCCGACAGGCGGACGGCAAGGAGCTTCACCCCCTCCTCGACGGGAGCGACGACGAGCAGCAAAAAGGCCGCAACGAGCACCGAACGGGTGAGGTCGGCGGAACCAACCAGGTCGAAGACCGGCCCGCCGAGCAGGGCGACGAGGAGCCCGCCGAGCTCGGGGTTGAGCACCCCCGCAAAGCCCGCAAACAGGAGACCGAGCACGAATGTCCCGACGAGCAGCCGGAGCGGCTCGTCGGTCGTGATGTCGGCGTCGCGGATGTAGCCCGCCAGCAGGAGCGCCGGAACCACAGAGAGCAGAATAAACACCCCTACGACCGGGTCGTTGAGGGCGCCAAAGCCCCCGAGTGCGACCTGTGCGAGCAGGATGAGCGCCGCCAGTGCGATAACGGCGGCCCGGGCAACGGCGGCGGCGGCGGCGTAGACTCGGTAGACCAGCCGGTCGGCGAGCGAGCGCGGCTCCCACTCGGCGACCTCCTGGAGGTCCCGGTTCCCCTCGGCCTGCCGCTGGACCGGGTCCCGGCGGCGCATACCAGGCTATTGGCTGGTGGCCACCTAACAGTTGTCACCGCCAGGTTCGCGAGCGACCACGGGTTCCGAGAGGGTTTTCCCCGGCAACGGCCTACAGTAGGTATGACGCTGACAGCGGGGGTGGTGGCCGTCCAGGGTGATGTCACCGAACACGCCCGGGCAATCGAGCGGGCCGCGGCCGCACACGGGCAGGACAGCGAGGTTGTCGAGATCCGGGCGTCCGGGCTGGTGCCTGACTGTGACGCCTTACTGATGCCCGGCGGGGAGTCGACGACCATCTCGCGGCTGCTCCGGCGGGAGGGGATCGCCCCCGAGGTCAAGGCCCACGTCGAGGCGGGCAAGCCGGTGCTCGCGACCTGTGCGGGGTTGATCGTCGCCTGTACCGACCCCCAGGACGACCGTGTCGACGAACTCGGGCTGGTTGACGTGACCGTCGAGCGCAACGCCT
>JBLGCN010000134.1:0-6279 GCA_047617405.1 Natronomonas sp. | reverse complement strand
ATACGGGTCGATAAATACAGTCGTGCCGCTGGAACTCCTCAGCACGAAGCCGTTACAGCCGAGATACCACAGCGCCAGCCCGTCAGGGTCGGCCGCCGCCACCGCCCGCGGAAGCCAGTCGCCCCAGTCGGAGTGAACCATACACCCGTCTGCGGACGGGCGTGGCTAAGGGCTTCGGGTCAGCAGGTGAGCGACGGGACGGGCTGGCGCCGGGGCTCAGTCCTGACAGCAGCCGCCGGCTTTCTCGCCGAAGTCGACGCCCAGGGGGTCGCTGATGTGCTCGTTGAGCGCCTGCAACCGGAGTTCGAGGTCGTTCTGTGCCTGGAGGAACTCCCGCATCACGGGGACCGAGTGTAGCTCCTCCTGTGCCTGCTGGAGGGTCCGGAGGTCCTCCTTCGTGGCCTGCCCGGTCTCCCGGGCCATCATATACTCCTCGCGGGTCTGTTCGAACTCCTGGATCTGCTCCTGGGCCTCCTCGTCGGCCTCGACGGCCGCCTTCCTCTCGCGGAACTCCTGGTAGACCGCTGTCTCGGTGATAGCCTCCCCAAGCTGGGTGGCAAGCGCTTCGACGTCATCACCGACGGCCTCCGACTCGACAGATTCCGCCTCGGGTTCGAGACTCATCACCGGTGATATGACAAAGAGAGGCTTGAATCTGCCGACCGAGAGCCACGACAGCCCGGAGCGGCCGGGCCGCTCGTCTCGCGAAACGCCGGGGTTATCCGCCCGGGGGGAATAGTACGGTCAATGAGTCAGAACTCGACGGACCGGACCGACGGTGACCTCCGGAACACCGGGCTATCGCTTCGCCACGACCGGGAGTGGGACTACGAACTCGACCGGATCACCGAGGCGGTCGCCGAGCGCGACGCCGAAAAGGTCGGGCTACAGTTCCCCGAGGGTCTCAAGCGCCGTGGCCCCGCCGTCGCCGATGACCTCCGACAGCTCCTGCCAGACGGCGTCTCGGTGATGCTCTCGGGCCAGCCCTGCTACGGTGCCTGTGACCTCGACACCTACCTCATGCGCCGGACCGACGTCTTTGTTCACTTCGGGCACTCCCCGATGAAGGAGTCCGACAACATCATCTACGTCCCGCTGTTCTCGAACGTCGACGTCGACCCGATCGTCGAGCAGGCGCTCGGTGAGGAGTTGGCGGCTCCCGAGGTAGACCCCGACGTTGGGCTGGTGACGACCGCCCAGCACATGAACAAGTTCGAGGAGATGCGCGACCATCTCGAGGGCGAGGGGTACACCGTTCACACCCGGCGGGGTGACGAGCGGCTGACCCACGAGGGGCAGGTGCTGGGCTGTAACTACGCCTCGGCCGATGTCGACGCCGACCAGATGCTCTACGTCGGCGGCGGGAAGTTCCACCCGCTCGGGTTGGCCATGGAACACCCCGACAAACACGTCGTCATCGCCGACCCCGTCAACAACAGCGTCTCGGTCGCCGACCCCGACCAGTTCATGAAACAGCGTTACGCGACCGTCCACAAGGCCATGGACGCCGAGGAGTGGGGGGTCATCTTCTGCACCAAGATCGGCCAGGGCCGGTGGGACCAGGCCCAGGAGATCGTCGATGAAAACGACAGCGCCTACCTGATCACGATGGACGAGGTCACACCTGACCGTCTCCGGAACTTCGGGCTCGACGCCTACGTCAACACCGGCTGCCCCCGGATCACGACCGACGACGGGCCGCAGTTCCACAGCCCGATGCTCACCCCCGGTGAGTACCGGATCGCCACCGGCGAGAAGCCACTGGACGAACTCTCCTTCGACACCTTCCACGGCACCTGGTAGACCGGATTAACACCGTGCATCAGGACAGATTTTTGTATGCGTGCGACGTATGTGCGGCGATGACAGTCGGGTGGTTGCCGTGAGCACGAAAAGCCAGCTCACCCAGCAGCTCGGGGTGGTTGCGGGGTTTGCCGACCCTCGGGTCGACCTCGAGCAGTACCGCACACCCCCGGACCTCGCGGCCCACCTGGTCCACCGGGCTGACCTCGAGGGCGATATCGAGGGGAAGACTGTCCTGGACCTCGGCTGCGGGACGGGGATGCTGGCGCTCGCGGCCACCCTTCGGGCCCCCCGGCAGGTGGTCGGTATCGATATCGACAGAGACCCCCTGGGGACGGCCCGCGCGAACACCCGTCGCGTGGGCTCGAACAGCGGTGTCTCGTGGGTCCACGCCGACGCAACCCGGGTCCCGCTGTCACCCGAAGGGCCGGCCACGGTCGTAATGAACCCCCCGTTCGGCGCCCAGGACACCAACCAGCACGCGGACCGGGACTTCCTCGCGACCGCCGCGAGGGTCGCCGACGTCTCATACTCGGTCCACAACGCCGACAGCGCCGGGTTCGTCGAGGCCTTTGCCGCCGACAACGGGGGTACGGTGACCCACGCCTTTGCCGCTGAGTTCGAACTCCCCCGGACCTTCGACTTCCACGAGGACGACCGCCGGGCGCTCGACGTCGAGGTGTTCCGCGTCGACTGGGCTACCGACGACCGCTCCGGTAGGTCGCGATAGTCAGGGCCGTATCCCCCTCGAGGACCCGGAGCTCCGAGCCCGTCCGGTTGAATGTCAGCCCCTTGAGTGTCCGGTTCGCCCCGGCAGAGGGGACCGGTGTCGTGGCGGTGATGGTGCCGTTGTCTACGAGTTCGACCCGGTAGCCGCCGGGCTCTGTGACCGGTGCGACCCGGACCCTCGTCCCGTTGACCACGGGGCCGGCGGTGGCGGGGTCGGAGCCGAAGGCGAGTGTTCGCTGGTGGTCCGGGCGCCTGAGATACACGTTGTAGGCGGTGCCGCCGCCGGTCACCGACCACTGCGTCCGGTTGACGACGACCCGTTCGCGCCAGCCGAGACCACCGACCGGCACCGAGGCCTGGCCGCGGAAGGCGAGCCGACCCCGGGAGACGACCACCTCCCAGGCGTTACGCCTGTCACTGGTCACCACCACCCCGCTCTCGTTGACCGACAGCCCCCGCTCGATAACGGGGATCTCGACGGCCTGGATATACTGGTTCGGGACACCCTCGACGTAGGCAACGGTGTAGTCACGCACCTCGACAGTCCCGGTGGCGTTCGTGTCCCCGGGGGTCACCCCCCCTGAGACCGCGGTCAGATTGTATGGGACCGCCGCGAGCGCGATCGCAAACCCCATCGCGAGCAGGAGCCCAGTCGCCATCTCCCGCCGGGAGAGGTCGATCCGGGCGAGGACGGTCCGGTCGGTCTCGGTGACCGCGGTTGCTACAACTGCCGCCAGCAGGAACACCGCCCCCGCCCCCAGCCCCCGGAAGAGGACGAACCGGTCGGTGCTCAGCGGGACGTAGAAGGCGTACAGCGCCTGTGAGACCGCAAACACCAGTGCCGCGAACCAGACGTGTCTGACGTCAGGTGTCTGCCGGCGGCGCCGCACGAGCCCCAACCCGAGTACGACCCCGACCACCAGCCCGAGCGCGTGGCCCTGGATCGCCACGTCGGCCCACCAGGGGGCGACGACCTGGGTCTGGGTGGTAGCTGTCAGGACAGGATTCTGGAGCCCGAAGTAGACGAGGCCGACCGCCTGCTGGCCGACGATCGCCGCAACCGCGAGCAGCGGCCGGGTCACGAGCGCAAAGCCCGCAAAGGCGAACACGACACCCGAGAACCCGATCAGCGCGCCGGGTGTGAACAGGCTCGTCGCGAGCCCGACCGCCAGGACAGCCCCCAGAAAGACCCCGACCCTGGCGAAGGGGTTCGTCCGCAGCGAACTAAACGAGACGCTCCCGCGCTCGGTGGGGTAGTGGCTCCAGGCGTACTCCGCGACGGGCGCAAACACGAGTGTCGCGAGGACGTTCCCGGTGAGGTGACTGAGCCCGTTGTGCGCGAACGCCGCGGTGACCATCCCCGCCGGGTAAAACAGCGACCACGACCGGAAGCCGACGACCACCGGCGCACCGTCTGCCGCCCCTTGGGCGACCCAGAAGACGGCGTTGAGCCCGACCACGGTCACCGCCGTCCCGACAGGCACGCCAAGGAGGAGCCGGCGGCGGGCTGTCGCGAGTGGCTCCCACTCGCTCAGGCGGACGACTGCGAGCAGCGACACCCCGACCCCGACGAGCAACACTCCCAGGCTGCCCCACCCGACCAGCGGTCCGTCGAAGGCCATACCACACAGTGTGGCGGCGAGAAATTATGGCTTGTCGTCCTCGCCCTCGGCCGGGTCCGCGCTACTCCAGAAGAACCCCCCGGGGTTGAGCAGCATCCACCGCCGGAGGGCGTAGGCCAGCGCGACGAGCGAACGGAGCGGCAACGGCAGGGACATCGCGACGACCCAGTGGTACCCCCGGAACAGCCAGTCGTCCCCGCCGGCTGCTAGCTGTCTCCTGACGTGTTGGGTGTCGTAGTACGCCGCCGGGGTGGTGAAGCCAAAGAGCACGCTCGCGACGAGTAACACGCCGACGAGGCTCGGTGTCAGCCCTCCAGACGTCGTTACCGCCACGGAGATGACGCCGAACCCAGCCCCGGAGAACACCCCTGCACCGACTGCCGGCCACTGCCAGACCCGCTCGAAGCCGCGTCGCTGTGTCTGGAACCGCCGGACGGCGTAGGCGATCCCCACCCCGAACGGGATCCCGAGGGCCTGCCCGACCCCCAGCCCGAACCCCAACAGCGGAAAAAACATCGGGATGGCCCACATGAACGGGTTCGGCGACCACTCGACCGTCTCGTCCCGGTCCGTCCGGTAGGCGTCGACACCGACCAACAGCGCCACAATGAAGGACAGACTAAGGGCGGAAAACGAGACCACCTCTACCGAGGGCACCGGCAGCGGGCTCAGCAGGGCGGCGATGAGGGCAAACTGCAGGAACAGCACAAAGAGTGCGGTCCCGACAAACCGTGAGGGGACAAGCGAGGCATCGCCACTGTTCCCGGCGATATCGGCCTCGGCTGTCCCCCCACTGTCTGCCCCCGCTGTGGGCCCGCCTGACTCGGCCATCTTCTCTACGGTTGGCCGGCGCTTGCGTATGTAGTTTTCTCTTGATCCACAGAGCTTTCCGCCCGGGGAGCCGTACTACGGGTAATGGGAGTTCAGCCACCCTCGAACGACGTCACGGAGACCCCCGACGTCGTGGAGTTCGGGATCGCCGCCCTCGCAGCCCGGGTCGAGGACCTCGACATCGAGTACCCGGTCGAGGCGGACAGGCTCGTCAGCCGGTACGGCGACATCGCGGTCCCGGTCGACGCCGCCGGGACGGAGGTCAGCGTCGCCGAGGCGGTCCGGGCTACCGGCCGCCACGAGTTTGGCTCCGAGCAGGACCTGCTGAACACACTACACCCCGTCTTCGAGGAGAAACGGGAGGCTACCTCGCGGAATATCCTCGCACAACTGCGCGCGCTCGTCCCCTTCTGACCGGGCTCACTCCTCCTCGTCACCCGCCGCCGGTCCGGGGACAGGCCCACGCTCGGGCTCGCCCTCACCGTCGGTCCGCCCGCGGGTCGCCTGCCTGGCGATTCGCTCAAGTTGGCGGGTCTGTTCGCGGTTGGCCTCCACGATGAGGTCGGCGAGCACGCCGAACAGGGCCACCTGGACCCCAAAGAGCACGGCCACGCCGGCCACGACCGCGATCACCTCGTGTGAGACGCTCCGGGTGACCCACTCGACGGCCACGTAGGCCGCGAGCACGACCCCGACGAGGGTACTCGCCACACCGACACTCCCGAAGTAGAACAAGGGGTTGTTGATCTTTGCCATCTGGTAGAGTGTGAGGATGATCGTCGCCCCGTCGCGGACGGGGCTGAGGTTCGTCTCCGAGTCGTCCGGCCGGGGCTCGTAGGTGACCGGGACGACTGTCGTTTTGGTGCCGTGTTTGCCACACTCGACGGCGAGTTCGGTCTCGATGCCGAAGCCGTCGGCGGTGAGTACGAACCTCTCGACCGACCGCCGGGTGAACGCGCGGTACCCGCTGAGGATGTCCCGGAAGTCCTCGCCGTGGATCCACCGGAACGCGCGGTTGATGATACCGTTCCCGACGCGGTTGAGCCGGCTCATCGCGCCGGGTTGCATGTCCGCAAACCGGTTCCCGATGACGTGTTCGGCCGCCCCGGACAGGAGTGGCTCGACCATCCGGCCGGCATCCTCGGGGCGGTAGGTGGCGTCCCCGTCGACCATCAGCACGTAGGGCGTCTCGACGTAGCCGAGAGCCTCCCTGACGGCCTGTCCTTTGCCGCTTCCCGACTGTTCGATGACCCGGGCGCCGGCCGCGCGGGCCCGCTCCTGGGTTCCGTCGGTC
>JBLGCN010000133.1:0-6316 GCA_047617405.1 Natronomonas sp. | reverse complement strand
GTCCTCGGACTCTGGGGGGTGCCCTACGTCGCGCAGGTGTACGACCAGTCGATTACGACCGCCTCCACCACCGTCCTCCTGGGGAGTGTGGGGCTGTTGCTCGGTCCGCCGGTCATCGGCCGGGTTTCCGACTATCTCGGCGTGCGGACGCGCCTGATGGTCGGCGGGGGGGTGCTGTACACGGGTGCCTTTGCCCTGCTCGCGCTGGCGGGCAAGCCACCGCTCTGGAGTGTCGGTCTCACCTTCTTCCTCGTGAGTTTCCTCGCCGGCGGGTACGCGCTCGGGTACACCGTCGTCAAGGAGGGTTACGGCAGCGAGGCCAGCGGCGTCGCCACGGGGACGGTCAACGCCCTGGCGTTCAGCGGCGCGGCTGTCTTCCCGACCGTGATGGGCGCGATCCTCGACGCCTACTGGACCGGCCAGACTGTCGGCGGCGCCCGCGTTTACACCCTCTTTGGCTACCGGCTTCTGTTCGGGCTCGCGGCAGCCTCCGGGTTCGTCTCGCTGTGCTGTGTCACCTGGCTTCACCTCCGGACCGCCGGGGGTGAGGAGTCGGGGAGTGAGGCGCCTGCCGGGGCCTGAGGACCTGTCAGCCCGTGTGGTTTCGCGGGCAGTGGCCGTCGAGTAACCGAGCTTTATGACCGATGCCTCCAAACAGCGGAGTGTAATGGATTTTGGACTCGACGACAAGACGGCACTTGTCACCGGCGGTGCGGGTCGCATCGGGAGCGAGGACTGCCACACGTTCGCCGATGAAGGGGCGGAGGTCGTGGTACTGGACGTCGACGAGGACGGCACCCAGGAGGTCGCCGACGAGATCGAGGAGGATGGCGGGGACGCTATCCCGGCCGTCTGTGACCTGACCGACCGCGAGCAGGTCGCGGAGACGGTCGAGCAACTCCGCGAGGAGACCGGCGGGGTCGACGTGCTTGTCAACAACGCCGGGATGGTCGACGCCACCGGCCGGGCCGGCGACCTCGACGAGGACATGTGGGACCGGGACATTCTGATCAACCTCACCGGCACCTACAACATCACGAAAGAGGTCTTCCCCGCGATGCGCGAGCGGGGTTGGGGCCGGGTCATCACGATGTCGTCGATGGCCGGCTGGTACGGCGGCTTCGGCCAACTCTCCTACTCGGCGACGAAAGCCGGTCTGATCGGCTTTGGAAAGACCCTCGCGCTGGAGGGTGCGCCCGACGGTGTCACCTCGAACATCGTCGCCCCGAACATCGTTGTCGCGGACCTGGCGGACCTGACACCGGACGAACTGGAGGAGATCAGCCCCCACTACGCCGATATCGCCCGTGCGACGCCGATGGGCCACCTCGGCACGGAGGCCGACGTGGCGAATCTGACCGCCTATCTGGCCTCCGAGCAGGCCTCCTACGTGACCGGGCAGGTCGTTGGCGCCACCGGCGGCGTCGACCTGTTCACCTACTGAGCTACTGGGCTGCAGGGCTACCCGCCGAGGACGCCCTCCTCGGCCAGTCGGTCGAGTTCCTCCTCGTCGTAGCCGGCCGCCGACAGCAGGTCACGGGTGTCCGCGCCGTGACCCGGTGGGCCCGCCTCGGCGCTGTCGGCGGACTCCGAGGAGTGGACAGGGAAGCCGACCCGTGGGGTGTCTGTGCTCCGGTCCACCAGGTCTCGGGCCGCGACGTGGTCGCTCTCGTACGCTTCGGCGGGCGTGCGGACTGGCGCGACCATCGCCTCCACGTCCCCGAGTTCCGCCTCCCACTCCGCGCGGGTCTTCCCGGCAAAGACTCCCGCAAGTTCCTCGCGGACCGCCGCGAGTTCCGCGGGGTCGTCGGTGGTGTGGCTGTCGACCAGGTCCTCCCGGCCGACGGCCTCACAGAAGGTCTCCCAGAACTTCGGCTCAAGGGCGGCGATGGTGACGTACTCGCCGTCTGCGGTCTCGTAGACGTCGTACCACGGGAGCCCGCCGCTGAGTGTCGTCGCACCCGGCCGGGGGTCCCCGCCGGTGAGCCCCTCGTGGGCGACCGCCTGTGAAAAGGAGAGAATGATGTCGGTCATCGCCACGTCGACGTACTCGCCGCCGGTGTTTCCCAGTTCCCGGGAGGCGAGGGCGCCGACGATACCGAACGCGGAGAGGAGCCCGCCGGCCATATCGGCGACCGGGTAGCCGGGGATCTGTGGGGCCATCTCGGGGTCCTCGCGGGTCATGTCCAACAGGCCCGCCATCCCGATGTAGTTGAGGTCGTGACCGACACGGTCCTCGTGGGGGCCAGCCTGGCCGAAGCCGGTCAGCGAGCAGTAGACGATATCGTCGTTTCGCTCCCGGACTGACTCGTAGTCGACACCCAGTCGGTCGACGACCCCGGGCCGGAACTGCTCGAAAATCACGTCGGCGGTTTCGGCCAGTTGCATGAACGCCTCGTGGCCCGCCTCGTCTTTGAGGTCCAGCGCGACGCTTCGCTTGCCGCGGTTGACGGCGTCGAAGAGCGCGCCGACACCACCCTCGGTCTGTGGGGGAGAGTAGCGGGCGCCGTCGCCGACATCCACCGTCTCCACCTTGATCACGTCCGCGCCCGCATCGGCCAGCAGTTGTGTGGCGTACGGGCCCGGGAGCAGTTGCGAGAGGTCGAGGACACGCACTCCGTCAAGTCGCATACCCCTTCTGTCGCGGCCAGGGAGATAAGCGTACAGGGTCATCGCTTGCCCTGGTCCCCTTGCATCGCGCTCGGGCCGATGTCGTCAACTTATAAGTCGTCCCCGGGCGAGAGTTACACTGACTATGATGGATGTCCAACTCACGATCGACAAGATCATCGGCCGCGCCGAGGAGCTGTTCCCGGAGCGGGAGCTCGTCACCCTCCGGCCGGACGGCTCGAAACACCGTTACACGTACGCCGACGCAGCCGACCGGATCGCCCAGCTCGGGCACGCGCTAGACGAACTCGGCGTCAGCGAGGGCGGCCGGGTTGGCGCGGTTGCGATGAACCACTACCGACATCTCGAACTCTACTTCGCGCCGGGCTGTACGGGTCGCAGCCTCCACATGTGTAACATGCGCCTGCCCGACGGGCACTTCCAGTTCACGGTCAACGACGCGGCCGACGAGGTCCTCTTTATCGACCCAGCCCTGATGGAGAAGGTCGAGGCCAACGCCGACCAGTTGGACACCGTCGAGCAGTACGTCGTGCTAGCCGACGATGTCCCCGAGACCGACCTGGAGCCGGTCGTCGCCTACGAGGAGTTGATCGACGGCCACCCGACCGAGTACGAGTGGCCCGACCTCGACGAGGATTCGGAGTACGGGATGTGTCACACCTCGGGGACGACGGGCAAGCCAAAGGGTGTTCAGTACAGCCACCGCGCCATCTACCTCCACAGCGTGATGACCGGCCACACCGACGCCAACAGGATCGGCGAGTCGGACACCACGCTGCCGGTGGTGCCGATGTTCCACGCCAACGGCTGGGGTGTCCCCTACGCGTCGACGATGGTCGGGGCCAAACAGGTGTTCCCGACAGTCCACACCGACCCTGAGAGTATCGCCCGGCTGATCGACGAGGAGGCGGTCACCTTCTCCGCAGCAGTGCCGACCATCTGGTTGGAGATGGCCGAGTTCCTCGACGAGAACCCAGAAGTCGATATCTCGAACATCGAGCGACTCACCGTCGGCGGCTCCGCCCCGCCGGAGTCGCTCATCCGCAAGTACGACGAGGAGTACGACGCGCCGATCATCCAGGGTTGGGGGATGACCGAGACGACGCCTCTTGGCTCGCTGTCGACACTCCGGAAGGAGATTCAGGAGGCACCGGCGGCGGAGCGCTACACAAAACGCGCCAAGGCCGGGTTCCCCGTGCCGGGTATCCGGACCCGGATCCGTAACGACGAGGGCGAGGTCGTCCCCGGTGACGGCGAGTCGATGGGCGAACTCGAGGTCCGCGGGCCGTGGGTGCTCGACAGCTACCACGACCGTCCGGAGGCAAACGAGGAGTCCTTCACCGACGACGGCTGGTTCAGGACCGGCGACATCGCCACCCAGGACGAGGACGGGTACATCGACCTGGTCGACCGGGAGAAAGACGTGATCAAAAGCGGCGGCGAGTGGATCTCAAGTGTCGACCTCGAAAACGAGTTGATCGGTCACGAGGCGGTCAGCGAGGCGTCGGTGATCGCCGTCCCCCACGCGAAGTGGCAGGAGCGACCGATGGCGTGTGTCGTCCTCTACGACGACGCGACGGTAACCGGCGAGGCGCTGAACGACCACCTCGCCGAAACCTACCCCGACTGGTGGCTGCCCGACGAGTACCAGTTCCTCGACGAGATCCCGAAGACCTCGACCGGGAAGTTCGACAAGAAGACCCTGCGGGACCGCTTCGACGACGTCCAGTTAGGGCAGACCGAGGAGGCCGACGACTGAGACTGCCGGCTGTCCCGTCGTGAGGAGACTCACAACCGGGACGGCGGGATTCTATACAGACGGACTGGCAGTGTGAGCGTTCACCCCAGTTCTGTCCTGGTCTCGCTGCCGCAGTTCCGGCAGGTTGTCGTCGTAACCCGGCGCTCGGCGTCGAGGTCGACGTCGTGCTCGGCCGCGTCCCCACAGGCCGGACAGGTGAACTTCGAGACGGTCTCGTCCATCCCTGGGGGCGCGCCGAGTGCGAGCGCGCGGACACCTTCCTCGCGGGTCTCCTCGACGTAGCCATGCTGGAACTCGCCGGGGGCGAACCTGACTGCCTCGCCGGCCGCCAGTGTCATGCTGGCTTCCCCGTCCTCGGTGTCCCAGGTTGCCTCGCCCTCGAGAACGATGAAGACCTCCTCCTGGCTCTCATGGGTGTGATACCCGCCGGAGAAGACGTCGCCGGGTGCCAGGTCGTAGTACTTTACCGCGAGGTCGGTCGCACCCAGCGCCTCGTCGAGTGCGTACCGGCCGTGGCCCGTCGAGAGGGCCGCTGCCGGGACGTCATCTAGTGTCACTCGCTCCATGTGCCTTACTCTCACGCGGCCAGCAAATAGCTGGGGGATAGTGTCACACGCCGCCCGAACCGCGCCGGCCGTGGCTTTTGTATCCGGGCCGCCTGGTGTGGGCATGCTCAAGATCGTTGCGCTGGTCGAAAAGCGCGAGGGGATGGGGTGGCACGACTTCATAGAGTACTGGGACGAGGAACACGTCACGGTCATCTCGGACGTGCCCAACCTGAAGCGGTACACCATCGCGCCCGCGGTCAAACCCGAGGACGCCCCCTACGACGGGGTCGCGGAGCTGTACTTCGAGTCCACCGAGGACATCCGGGAGGGGTTTACCGAGGAACTGGACCGGAGGATCCGCGAGGACGAGGAGCGGTTCCTGGACAGCGTCGACACCTTTGTTGCGGCCGAGCAGACACAGATCGACGAGACCTGAGTCCGGAACACGACACGGGGCTCCCGGAGTCGTGGCTGCTCTGAGCGTCCGTGTTGCCCTCCGAGCGCGCCCGGTCGCTCCGCTCGGCTCTGATGACCGGGTCCGCCACAATACGGCCCCCTGGGTTCCAATATTTTTTCCGCTCTCCGACGAGCGGATTAAACGGATGAAACAATCAGGGGGTTTTTATTCCATCTCCAATGTGTGTACATATACGGAACCTGGGTGGGGACCTATGACGGGGATAACACAAACGCTGCTAACGGTAGTGGTTGTTCTGACAGTAATTGTCGGCGGAGCCGCTCCAGCGGCAGCACTCGCCGGCAGTGAACCGGTAGCAACAAGCGATGGGACCGGAGTCCAGGGAACACCCCTGACCCCTGACGGGGGCCTGACCACGTCCGAGACGCAGGACACGTCACCGCCAGAGGATCCTAAGGGTGGCTCCGGCGGCAGCGACGGGGACAAAGGCCACGGCAACGACGAGGGCGACGACGAGGCCAACCCCGGGAACAGTAAGCACGAGGAGCAAGACGACCCGGATGACGGCAACAGCGGCCACGGCGACGACAAACAGGGCCAGGGGGATAACGGTGACAGCGGGAGCGACGACTCGGGTGACCCCGCAGACAGCAGCCCCGACGAGGGCGGTGAGGACAGCGAGGGTCAGGACGACGACTCCGACGACGGTGACAAAGGCCACGGCAACGACAAGGGCGACGACGAAGCCAACCCCGGGAACGATGACGACCCGGACGACGGCAACAGCGGCCACGGCGACGACAGGCAGAGCGGAGGTGAGAACAACGAGGGCAGCGACGACAGTGGCTCCGACGACGACGAGACCGCGGACAGCGGTGAAAGCGGAGAGGACCAGGGGGGCTCGGATAATGCCGATAACAGCGACGACAGCGGCGGGGACTCGGCTGATGACACCGACAC
>JBLGCN010000132.1:0-6319 GCA_047617405.1 Natronomonas sp. | reverse complement strand
TCTTTGAGTGGGTCGACACACCCGACCACCCCGAAAGCGAGATCAAGGCCGACCCCACCCACGAGGACCAGTGTATCGACTGTATGCTCTGTGTGGACGTCTGCCCGGTCGACGCCATCGACGTCGACCCCTCGCGGGCCGGCCGCATCTGAGGCCGGGCTGGGCTCTCATATGTCGTCGTTAGTGGCTCCGGACCGCCCCGTTCGGGCACGCTCAGACTAGCACGACCAGCACCATCGCCACCAGTATCGAGAGGGCAAGTAGGAGCTGGACCAGCGCCGAGGCGAGGATGCCGATGACCGCCCCGAGTGCCGCCCTGGCGCTGTTGCGGGCGTTGCGTGCCTTGCGGTACTCAACGAGAAAGACCGTCCCGGCGACGCCGACGACGACCCCGACTGGTCCGGCGACGAAGAACAGCGCCAGCCCGACGACCCCTGCCGCGGCCGTCGTCGTCACCGAGGCGCCACCAGCGGATGCCCCGAGCGCACCGCCAAAGAGGTCCACGACGACGCCGATGAGCCCCACGAGCAGGAGGACGACGAGCACCGGCGTCGACGGGTCGGCGTAGCCGCTTGCCCACCAGTAGACGAGGACACCGCCAACGGCGAGTGCTGGGCCCGGGACCAGCGGGATGACACTGCCCACGACGCCCGCGACCAGGAGTAAAAAGGCGGCGAGCACCCAGAGGTCGACACCCAGGGCGAGGGGGACCGCCTCGAGGGTCGCAACACCGGCGGTCACCGCAGCCGCCTCCGTTCCTCGCGTGCGGCCTCGGTTCCGTAGCGGTCGACGAGGTGGCCGGCAACCCGTCCCATCGCCCGTTTGCACTCGGTGGTCGCCGAGTAGCCGAGGGCGTCGGCGACCTCGGGCCAGGGGCGGGCCTGCAGGGCCTTCGCGACGAGCAGGCGCTCGGCCCGGGCGCCGAGTGAGTCCCCGTTGCTGTCATCGGTGGCGGGGTCGGCCCCGGCGAGATGGTGAAGCGCCAGTCGCCGAAACGGCCGTGGGGCGGTGTCGAAGACCGCCGCCCCCTCGGCGGTGCCGGCGACGACCCGCCACTCGGGCGCCGAGAGGGCACGGACCAGGTGGAGCGCGGTGTCGGTGTCGGGGTCGCCGTCGGGGTTAGTCACACGGGCAGGGTCGGCTGTTGCCCGCAGGACCGCCCGCACCACGTCGGGGTCAGCGCCGGAGATCGAGTCGGCGAGCGCGCCCAGTGTTCGTTGCAGGAACCAGCCGGTGTGACGCCCGAGCAGGGCCCGGCCGGCCGCGGAGATAGGGGCGACCATCACCGCGGAGTGTTCGCCGCTACGCTCGTTTCGGGTCGTCGAGAGGTGGACGGTACGGAAGCCGCTCTCCGCCCAGAAGTCCACGAGCCCGGGTGTGGCACCGTAGCTGACACTCAGGTAGTCATGGTCGCGGTCGGCGGCCTCCACGCGGACACGCTCGAGCAGGAGCGAGCCCAGCCCCCGCGAGCGGGCGACCGGGTGGGTGGCGACCCGGAGGGTCCGCCAGCCGACCGGGACGGCTGCCCGCTCGTCGCGACACTGTGTGGTCAGCACGTCGGGGACCATGTGCCCGCGGACACGCTCACCGGCGTACATCCGTGCCCGGCGGTCTGCGGGCAGCCCGCCTTCCCGGGCCAGAAGCGCCACCGAGACGACATGTCCGTCGTGGAGGAGTGCCCGGACGGCGACGTTCGGCGCGTCGAGCAGGCGGGCGAGGTCGTTTGGCTCGGTCCGGTAGTGGGCGGTCACGAGCAGGCCAAAAGCCTCCCGCAGCAGGTGGTCGTCGGCGAGCAGGGCCTCAGCCGGGAGGTGGCGGTAGCCGACACTCCCGGGGTCGGCGTCGGCGACGAGCGGGCCGACGGGTGGGCGGGCGGCCAGCGCGAGCGCCCGGAAGGCCCACACCTCGACCGGGTCGGCCGGGGCGTGGCGGATTGGCGTGTCGAGTCTCGCCTCCTGTACAGGCCGGTCACGGTCGGCCAGCCGGTCGCGAAAGCGCACGTCGAAGCCTCTGCCCGCCCCCTCGTAGCCGTGGACGGTGGTGGCAAAGGCGACCGCCGGCGCGTCGAGCAGGGCCTCAAGACGGCCAACAGGGAGGGCGGCGGCCTCGTCCACGACGACGGTATCGGGGTCATCGGGGAGGGCGACTGCCTCGGCAGGCGGGCAAAAGCGGACCTGACCGTCGGCGGTCTCGAGCCGGCGGGGGCGCTCGGGGGTGTCCTGGCCGGCCAGCGCACCGAGGGCTACGAGCAGTTCCCGGGCGCGGGCGAACAGTTCGCCGGCGTTGTGGTAGGCGGGCGCGGTGACGAGTACGTCCTCGCCCTCGTGGGCGAGACAGGCTGCGGCCAGCCCGGCGGCACTCGACTTGCCACGCCCCCGGTCGGCCTCGAGGACGAGTGTCTCGAACGTCTCGAACGCGGCGACCGCCTCGGTCTGGTCGGCCGTCAGACAGGCCTCGTAGGCACCGGCCGGAAAGCGGTGGTTCCCGGGCGGCTCGGGGGCCGGCGCAGGTCGACGGGGCGGCGGGTCGGTCAGCCCCTCCCTCTCGACGGTGCCGGCCTCGACGTCGACGATAGCGACCCCACGGTGGGCCCGGAGGGTGTCGACGAGCCGCCGCCGGAAGTGGCCCGACACGTCAGCCTGGTCGAAGGGCGGGACCGCAAGGGTCGCGTCGAAGCCGTCCCGGCGGTCCGGCCAGTCCGGGAGCGGTGGGGTCAACAGCAGTAACAGGCCGCCGCCGTCGACGGCCCCGACGGCACGCCCGAGGGCGTTTGGCCGGCAGGCCTCGTGACAGTCGACAACGACGGCCTCGTGGGTAGTCCCGAGGAGGGCCGTCGCCCGGTCAGGGGAGAGTCGTTCCGTAGAGGCGGGCGCTGTGGCGGCTGGCCCGAGATAGGGTGCGCCGGCAATGTCGGCAGCCTGAAGCGCGTCGGCCGCACGCTCACGGGTCCGTGCCGGCGTGCCCGCGAGAACGAGCAGTCGGCGCTCGTCGGTCCGGCAGGCCTCCGCTCGCAGCCGGGCCGCCAGGTCCATATTCACTGTCGGCGTGGCTCCGTGTTGAGGACTGCGGTCGGTGGCCGGTCCTCCCGCGACAGGGCTTCGAAAGCGCTTTAGGCAGCCGAGAGCGATTCCCTGGTACAGCTTGCACAGGGTTGATGACGCTCCCAGCCCGTACAGGACTCTCAGGCCACAGGCCCGCAGGGTCGGCCGACGACCCGGCGAGGGCGGGGGAGTGCGAGCCCGTGTGCAGGAGGTGACCATCATATGTCAGTGTACGTCGATTTCGACGTCCCGGCAGACCTCGAAGAGGACGCGCTCGAAGCCCTCGAGGTCGCCCGGGACACGGGACGAGTAAAGAAAGGAACAAACGAGACGACAAAGGCCGTCGAGCGTGGCAACGCACAGTTGGTCTACGTCGCCGAGGACGTCCAGCCCGAGGAGGTCGTGATGCACCTCCCCGAGCTGTCCGCCGAGAAGGATATCCCCTACGTCTTTGTCGGCACACAGGACGACATCGGTCACGCCGCCGGCCTCGAGGTCGGCAGCGCCGCCGCGACGGTCGTCGACGCCGGCGAGGCGGACGGCACCGTCCAGGATATCGCCGACAAGGTCGACGAACTCCGGTGAGACAGATGAGAACGCTCACACAGTCCTGCTCACGTCTGCGACGCTGCGCGGGCCGTGAATCGGCTGCTCGTACCCGCCACGAGGGGTGGCTCGTATGAGCGCGGAGGACGCCGAGGACGGGGGCGGTGGCGGCTCCACACCGGCAGAGGTCATCGAGGTCGTGGGCCGGACCGGGATGCACGGCGAGGCCATGCAGGTCAAGTGTCGTATCCGCGAGGGCGAGAATCAAGGGCGGATTATTACCCGGAACGTCCTCGGCCCGGTCCGGGAGGGCGACGTGCTCCAGTTGCGCGAGACCGCTCGCGAGGCCGACCAGATTGGGGGGCAATAATGCCACAAACAAACGAGTGTGACTTCTGTGGCGGGGACATCGAACCCGGCACGGGGACGATGTTCGTCCGCACGGACGGGACAACGGTCCGGTTTTGCTCCTCGAAGTGCGAGAAAAACGTCGACCTGGGCCGACGGGCCCGCGACCTCGAGTGGACGGACGAAGGCGACGACCGTCGCCCGGCCGCCGAGGTGGCGGACGCTGACGCCGAGGCCGAGACAGAATCGGCCGAGGCGGCGTCCACGACCGCGGAGGGGTCCGGGGAGCCCGACGCCGAACCGGCCGGTGACAGTGACGAGACGGAGCCCAGCGACGAGGGCGTCGACGAGGCAGACCCCGAGGAGGAAGCCGAGGTATGAGCGAGGGGCGCGAGCGGACGTTTGTGATGGTCAAACCCGACGGCGTCCAGCGCGGGCTCGTCGGCGAGGTCATCTCCCGGTTCGAACAGCGGGGGCTGAAGCTGGTCGGCGCGAAGTTCACCCGGATAGACGAGGAGTTGGCCCGGGACCACTACGGCGAACACGAGGGCAAACCCTTCTTCGAGGGGCTGGTCGAGTTCATCACCAGCGGTCCGGTGATGGCGATGGTCTGGGAGGGGCAGGACGCCACCCGGCAGGTCAGGGCGATGATGGGCGAAACCGACCCCGCCGAGTCCGCCCCCGGGACGATCCGTGGGGACCTCGGGCTCGACCTGGGACGCAACGTCATCCACGGCTCCGACAACGAGGACCCGGGCGCCAACGAGCGGGAGGTCGAACTCTTCTTTGAGGACGACGAGTTGGTCGAGTGGGCGCAGGTCGACGAGACCTGGCTCTACGAGTAGGGTTGGCAACGCCACCCCCCTGGCTGCTGTGTCGGCGGAGCTGTCGCTGACGCCAGTCTGATATACCCTGGTACTGTAATGTTGCCCTGACGTGATATTCGATGACATTAGATAACCGGACGTGCCTCGTCACGGGCGCATCGAAGGGGATTGGGCGCGGGATCGCGGAGGAGTTCGGCCGCAACGGCGCGAACGTCGTCGTCAACTACCGGTCGTCGGAGGACGCCGCCTACGAGGTCAGAGACATCATCGACGGGGCGGGGGGCGAGGCCGTCGTCGCCCAGGCTGACGTCGCCAACCTCGGGGAGGTAAAGGAGATGTACCAGTCGGTCCACGACGCCTTCGGCGGGATCGATGTCCTGGTGAACAACGCGGGTATCACAGTCGACAAGAAGTTCGAGAGTATGACCCGCGAGGACTGGGACCGGGTGATGGACGTCAACCTCGGCGGGGTGTTCAACTGCACGAAGACCTGTTTCGAGGATATCCGCAACGCCCGAGAGGGGCGGCTGGTCAACATCTCCAGCGTGGTCGGTCAGCAGGGCAACTACGGCCAGGCAAACTACGCGACCACCAAATCCGGGATGTTCGGCTTCACCCGGACGATCGCCCTGGAACTCGCCAATGAGGGGTCGACAGCCAACTGCGTCGCGCCGGGGTTCGTGATGACGGACATGCTCGCCGACGTCCCCGACCGGGTAAAGGAGGGGATCCTCGAGCGGATCCCGCTCGACCGCTTTGCCGAGGTGGAGGATATCGTCGGGATGGTCCGCTTTCTGGCCAGCGAGGAGTCCAGCTACATGACCGGCCAGGTCCTCGGCGTCAACGGGGGCATGGAGTGGTGACCGCGCCGCGTGTCGCCGGCGTCGGGATGACCGCGTTCGGGAAATCCCCGGAACGGACCGCCCGGGAGTTGTTCGCCGAGGCCGCAGGGAAGGCCTACGACGACGCGGGCCTGAGCCCGGACGCGGTCGAGGAGGTGTTCTACGGCAACTTCATGGGACAGCACGCCGAGCAGCAGGGCCACTCGGGGCCGCTAGCCGCGGACGCCGCGGGCGTGACCGCGCCCGCGACCCGGGTCGAGAGCGCCTGTGCCTCCTCAGGAGCCGCGGTTCGGCTGGGCGTCGAGCGGGTCCGCAGCGGCGCTGCCGACTGTGTGCTCGTTGGCGGTGCCGAGCGAATGACGAACCTCTCCACGGCCGAGGGGACCGCGGGCCTCGCGAGCGCCGCGGACGCCCTCTGGGAGGTCAAGGCCGGCGTCACCTTCCCCGGGGCCTACTCGCTGATGGCCAACCGCTACTTCCACGAGCACGGGGGCGGCCGGGAGGACCTGGCGGCAATCGCGGTCAAGAACCACCGCCACGCCGCCGAGAACCCCCTGGCACAGTTCCAGCGGGAGATCACCGTCGAGGACGTCCTCACGGCGCCGACGGTCTGCTCGCCCTTTGGCCTCTATGACTGCTCGCCCATGAGCGACGGGGGCAGCGCCGCCCTGCTCGTCAGTGAGGCGTTTGCGGAGGAACAGGGGCTCGCCCCCGA
>JBLGCN010000131.1:0-6350 GCA_047617405.1 Natronomonas sp. | reverse complement strand
CTGCGTGACGTCAAGCTGCTCGCCGGGGTCGGCAACGGTGTAGCCGTGGTTCTGTGTCGTCATCACGACGCGGTCGGTCCGGAGGTCACGGACGGGCTGGTTGACGCCGCGGTGGCCAAACTCCATCTTCTCCGTGGAGCCGCCAAGGGCGTTGGCGACGACCTGCTGGCCCAGGCAGATCCCCGCAAGCGGCAGGTCGCCGACGTACTCCTCGACGACCGCCCCGGCCTGCTCGAAGTTCTCGGGGTCGCCGGGGCCGTTCGAGATGAACAGCAGGTCCGGGTCGACGGCAGCCACGTCCTCGGCCGTCGCGTCGTAAGGGAGCCGGTGGACGACCGCGTCCCGCGCGACCAGCGAGTCGGTGATCGACCCCTTCGCGCCGCAGTCGACCAGCGCGACCTGGGGCCCGTCGCCCTCGGGGTTGTGGACCGCCGTCTCGTCGACGGAGACCGTCTTGCCGATATCGCGGTGGTCGGACATGTGCTTGCACCGCCGGAGTTCGGCGAGGGCAGCCTCCTCGGTGGCGTCGGGGCCGGCGACGACCCCACACCGCATCGCGCCCTCGTCGCGGATCTCGGTGACCACCTCCCGAGTATCGAGGTGGTCCACACCCGGGACACCCTCGTCACGGAGCCACTCGGCGACATCGTCGGTCATCTCGCGGGCGACGGCAGCACTGGGCTGGACCCTGTCGGACTCGAATCGCTCCTCGCGGACACCGTAGTTGCCGATCAACGGGTAGGAGAAGGTCAGGACCTGCTCCCGGTAGCTAGGGTCGGTCAGGCTCTCCTCGTAGCCCGTGTACGCTGTCGTAAAAACCAGTTCCCCGCGTGTGGTGCCCGGCGAGCGGGCGCGCGCCTTGATGACGCGGTCACCCTCGATGGCGATATAGGCGTCCGACATTACGAGATGCGTATCACACTCCGGTAAATAAGCGTTGCTTTCGAAGCCGAGTTACGATTTTCGTAGCGTTGAAGTACCGACCGCCGGTACGTACACATCTTCATGGACGACCTGGACCGGGCCATCCTCGGCATTCTCCGGCGGGATGCTCGGACGCCCTACACCGAGATCGCAGGCGAGGTCGGCACCTCGGAGGGGACAGTCCGCAACCGCGTCGAGCAGCTGGTCGAGGACGGCGTTATCGAGCGGTTCACTGTCGCGACCCGGACCGGGAACGTGAAGTCGATGGTGGAGGTCAGCGTCGACGTCGACGTCCGGACCGACGGGCTGACCGAACGGCTCGCGGAGTGGCACCAGGTCGACTTTGTCTGGCAAGTCTCCGGCGAGGAGGACATCGTGGTCGTCGTCGACGCCACCGACACCGCGGCGCTCAACGACATGATCACCCGTGTTCGCGAACTCGACGAGGTCATCAACACGAAGACCCGGCTGATCCTCAACGAGCGGCTCGGGTGACGCCCCCCTCCGAACCGAAGCCGGTTTGTGGGTGCTCCCCGTTGGGTGGCCTAATGACTGCTGAGAAGCCGGCAGAGGGCCGGAAACACGAAAATGCTGGCGAGGACGTTGTTTCCGTCGACGCCGACGACAACCCACAGGGGCTGGTCAACAGACTGGACGCCCACACCGGAGAGGGGGTCCGGCATCGCGCCTTTACCACCCTCCTGTTCGACGACGACGGACGGGTCCTGCTCGCACAGCGCAGTCCGGACAAGCGGCTGTGGGACACCTACTGGGACGGGACAGTCGCCTCCCACCCCGTCGACGGCCAGACACAGGTCGACGCCGCACAGCAGCGACTCGAGGAGGAGCTCGGCGTGATGCCGAGCCAGTACGACGACCTCCAGGTCACCGACCGCTTCGAGTACAAGCGCTACTACCTCGATAGAGGGGTCGAACACGAGGTGTGTGCGGTGCTCCAGGCCACACTCTCCGATACCTCGCTTGACCCGGACGACACCGAGGTCGCCGGCCTGCTGTGGGCGCCCTACGGGCGCCTGCACCGCAACCCACAGTGGTACCGCCAACTCCGGCTGTGTCCGTGGTTCGAGATTGCAGTGCGTCGGGATACACAGGACTGACCGGCGGACCGTAGCGCAGTCGTGTCCGCCTCACAGGCGGCTACGCCCGCGACCGCACCGCCGCCCACACCGCCACCGCGCCGAGCAGCAGTGCGGGAACTAGCGGCAAGACGAGGTAGGCATCCCGCAGTGTGAGCCCCAGTGACGCGATGAACCCCTCCGCCTGCGGGAGAAAGAGAATAACCGCCGGCACCACGAGAAAGCACGCCAGGATGACCGCGACCAGCAACCAGCCTCGCCAGTCGAAGCCGGAGTCACTGGGCGGGGCCTGGTGTGGCCGCACACCCTCCGGGTCGTGAATGTAGGTGTCGCTGTCCGGGTCGTCTCCGGCGGCTGTCTCGGGTGTGTCCGGCCCGGCACCGCCGCTCCCCGTGCCGCGGTCGGCCCGGCTGTGCTCCGTCGGGGTGTCGTCAGCCATTCGCTCAGTGTTCGCTGTCGGGGACGACGACGACCTTGCCAAAGCCCTCGCGGTCCTCGATCATCTCGTGTGCGCGGGCGGCCTCACTCATCGGCAGCGTGTCGCGGATCCGGGGCTCGAAGGCCCCGTCCCAGACCAGTTCGAGAACGTCGTCGACCTCGCCGGGGGTGCCCATCGTCGAGCCGATGACCTCGAGTTGGTTCCAGAAGATCCGGTCGATGTCGGTCTCGGGGTTGCCGCCGGTGGTCGCCCCACAGGTGAGCACGCGCCCACCCTTTGCGAGGCTGGCGAGCGAGTCCTGCCAGGTCTGTGCGCCGACGTGGTCGACCACGACGTCGACCCCGCGGCCGCCGGTTGCGTCGCGGATTGCGCTCGCGAAGCTCTCCGTCTCGTAGTTGATGGTGTGGTCGGCGCCCACCTCCGCGGCGTAGTCGAGTTTCTCCTCGGTGGAGGCCGTGGCGTAGACCTCCGCGCCGACGTAGTCGGCTATCTGGACGGCAGCGTGGCCAACCCCGCCGCTGGCGCCCAGCACCAACACCGTCTCGCCGGGGCCGACGTCACCACGGGAGATCATCATCCGCCAGGCGGTCTGGAAGACCAGCGGCGCGGCCGCGGCAGTCTCCCAGTCGACGTGGTCGGGGACAGAAACGAGGTTCTCGGCGGGGACCGCGGCGAGTTCGGAGTGGACACCACGGGTGTGTTCGCCTAGGATCTGAAACCGCTTACAGAGTGTCGTCTCCCCGTCCCGGCAGAACTCACACTCCCCACAGTAGAGCCCCGAGGCGACCGCGACGCCGTCGCCGTCCTCGAAGCGCGTGACATCCGCGCCGACGGCCTCGACGACACCGGCGGCGTCGCTGCCGGGGATATGTGGCATCTCGACGTTGATCGTCGGCAACCCCCGGCGGGTCCAGATGTCGAGGTGGTTCAGCGCGCCGGCCTTCACGTCGACCAGCACCTCGTCGTCGGCTATCTCCGGGTCCGGAAACTCGCCGTATTCGATGACATCCCGTCCGCCGTGCTCGGTGAACTGAACTGCCTCCATACGCGGGGAGTAGGGTGGCCCGTGAAAAACACTGACGATGGCCGTCGGACAGGACACACGGGGTGCGCTCACGCGCCGGGACCGGGAGACAGAGATTTGCCCCGTCGTCCCGTGGCCCCGGTTATGCGGCGACGCGCCCTGCCCGCCCTGTTCGTCCTACTCGTCGCACTGAGTGGCTGCCAGGCCGTCCTCCCTGCCTCGGGCCCGCCCGCCGGACTGCCCGAGGAGCCCCCGCGGCTGCTGTGTGACGCGACCTGGGGCGAGGAGCGGGTCACCGTCACCGTCGTGGCCGGCCACGCGGTCACCGCCGACTGGGCGGTCAACCTCTCCGTTGCCGGGACCGCGGAGGGAACAACGCTGTGGGCCTCGACAGTCGCACCCGGGCGGGCACAGGGGTCGTACCCGGTCGGCCCCGGTGACAGCCTCACCGTCCCGGTCGAGTCTAGCCGCGACCGCCTCAGGGTCACCGTCGCCTCGACCCGGACGGCCACGACACTGTGTACCCTCTACCGGGGGGCGAGCCCATGAGCGGCGACGCCGGTGACGGCGACGGGCAGCGCAGTGCCGGCCCGCTCGAACTGCTCCGTGTGGGGGCGGGGTTTCTCCGGCGCTACTGGCCGGTCCTGGCCGCCGTTGCCGTCCTCGCGCTCGCGCCGACGGTCCCCTGGGTGCTGGTTGCCGACATCCACCGGTCGGTCCCCTGGGACCCCGTCGACACCGACCGGGCCGGGCCCGCGGTGATGGACGACGTGACCGACCAGCTCGGTGCGGTCGACCACCGCCGAGTCTCGCGGGTGTTTCTCCTCGAGAACGGGACGCGGACCCGCTACGCCACCTACGAGACTGTCCGGGAGTTTAGCCGGTACCAGTACGTCGCGACGTTCGTCCGCTGGCGGGGGATGCCCGACGACGCCGCGCTGTTCGGGCAGCGGTTCCGTGCGGAGGTGTCCGTCGACGGGCCGGTCCAGGTTGTCCAGTACGCCGATGACAGTCTCGTCGCACAGGGCTACCGGTTCAGCCCCGACCCCTCGGTGCTCCCCGACGACCCCGTCGGGAACCGGTCGGTGACGCTCCCGCCGGGGGCGGCCGGTGTCGACTGGAACCGGACGGGCACGCTTAGCCCGAACGGGAGTCTGACCGGGCTCTACCGGCCGTACTTCTCGCCGCGTGGCGGCGGCTGGACGGTCCAGGCACGCAACGACTCGGCGGTCGTCGTCGGTATCGACGACCCACAGGCGGTCTTTGCGACCGTCCCGATGGAGGCGGCGGCTGTCCACCCGGACACCCGGGTCCAGGTCGTGCTCGACGCCTCGAGTGGCCGCCCCGAGCGGGTGGTCGAACACCGCGTGGTCACCCAGCGCGTCGACGGCGAGTTCCAGCGGCGCCACTACCTGGTTGTCACCCGCTTTTCGGAGTGGCAGAGCGCTGACGCCCGTGAGCCGGCCTGGGTCGGCGACGGCGACCTCGACAGGCTGGTCGAGGACCTACTGCACTACTGAGTGGTTCTGCCTCCGCGTCTCAGGCCGTTCTGTAGTCGATTTCCGGTCCCGCGACACACACCGCGCTCACGGCGGCGCCGACGAGGACGAGGGCGACGAGACGAGCGCGGGCGGCGCTGACGGGACACCCCTCGACGGCGAGTCGGCGGACAGCCTCTGAGCTGCCGGCCGAGTCCTCGCCGGTCCCGTTCCTTTTGCCCGCTCGGCCCCAACTCGGGGTATGGTAACAACCCTGGCCGACGACGTCTGGTGGGTCGACCTGCAGGGGACCAACGCCTTTCTCGTCGACGACGACGTCCTAACCCTGGTGGACACGGGGATGCCCTGGCACAGGTCCCGGCTGACGCAGGCCATCGGTCAGGTCGGGAGCGTCGGCGACATCGAGCGGGTCATCATCACACACTTTGATATCGACCACGTCGGCGGGCTGGGCAGGCTCGGCGGACTCGACGCGACGGTCTACGTCGGTGCCGATGACGCCCCCTACCTGCGCGGCGAGGAGCGCCCGCCCTGGGGCAACCGGAAGGGGGTGCTCCAGCGGGCGCTCGACCTGACGCGCACCACACCGGAGGTGCCCGTCGAGCCCGTCACCGACGGTGATACCGTCGGCTCGTTCACCGCCTACCACACGCCCGGTCACACCCCAGGCCACACCGCCTTCGTCAGCGAGGACCGCTCGCTTGGGCTGCTCGGCGACCTCGTCGTCGAGTCAGACGGACGGTACGAACTCCCACCGTGGTATCTCGACTACGACGAGAGCCGGGCCCGTGACAGTCTCGTCGACGTTGCCGACCGGGCCAGCGAGTTCGCGGTCGCATGTCAGGGCCACGGCACGCCCTTCGTCGACCGGGGGGCGGACCGGGTCACAGACGCCGCCCGGCGGGCCGAGGAGGCCGGCGGCATCGACGCGACCGGAACCCGTGTCTAAAGCTCCGCCGCGACGGCGTCCGGGTCGAGCAGCTGTGGGTCGACCACGAGGTCGGCCTGTCCGCGGGCGAAGTCGGGCAGCGAGTCGGTGTCGTAGACGACCACCCGTAGGTCCTCGTTGAGGTCGAACGCGACCGGAATCGAGGTGGCCTGCCGGACCTCCGTGAGCACGTAGACGCCGGCTTCAAGCACACCCGCCTCCTCCAGAGCCGGCCGGTTAGCAACGTCGACCCGCGTCACCTCGTGGCCCTCGGCCTCGGTGGCAGCCGCGATACCGTGTTCGTCCGGCCCGGCGACGATAATTCTCATGACCTGTTTCAAGGAGTGCGACGGCATATGTGTCCCGCTCTCGGTGTCGTGGCTGTGCTCACTCGTACTCGATGGTTGCGGGCGGCTTGTGGGTCACGTCGTAGAGCACC
>JBLGCN010000130.1:0-6365 GCA_047617405.1 Natronomonas sp. | reverse complement strand
TGGTCCGCTTTGGCAACAGCCTCGCGCTGGCTCGCGTCGAGGTCTACGACGACGACGGGACACACGTCGCCACCGCCCACGGCACCTACAAGACCGGTGGCAGCAACGAGGGCACACCCTGGGACAGCGAGGGCGACCACCCCGGGTGATGTCACCCGGCAGCCACCCGCGGAGCCGTACCGACGGCTGTGACCCCGCTGTGGACTCAGACCTCCCGCTCGAAGACCAGCCCGATGGTCGTCCCGTTCTCCTCAAGGGTTTCGTGGAGCCGCCACCCTTCGCGGGCGTACTCGTTGATCACCGCCTCTAGGTCACCGACGGTCCCGCTCTTTGCCGTTGTTCCGTGTGACGTGTATACGTATCTTTGGTCTGACATACGTATGGTTGGGTCGCCAGAGGCAAAAGGCCTCCCTCACCCGAAGTTCTCGACCTTCGCGGCGTCGGGGTCCCCGCCGGCGGCCTCGACAGCAGCGGTGGCGTCGTCGAGAAACTCGCCGAACCCGTAGACAAACGCCTGTGTGTCCCCGGTCAGGGTGTCGGCGACGGCCTCCGTCAGCGAGTCCGCGGGCCCGAGGACGGTGATATCCGCCCCGTCGTTGGCCAGGGCGGCCAGCCGCTGCTCGTGAACCGGTGTCTCGTCCCGGTAGACAACAGCGGCCCCGTTCCCGTCGGCGAGGGCTCGCTCGGCGATGCCGACCGCCGGGCCGACGCCCGGACCACCGGCGAGGACGAGGACCCGGGGCTCGTCCTCGTAGTAGGCGTTGCCGAAGGGGCCGGAGACGACCACCTCGTCGCCGGCCGAGAGCGAGCGCAGGACGGGACCGACGTCCCCGTCGGGGTCGACACCGACGGTCACCTGGAAGGTGTCCGCAACGTCAGGCGAGGAGATAGTGTAAAAGCGCGGCTCCGCCTGGCCGTTCACCTCTGTGGTGAGTTTGACGAACTGGCCGGGTCGGGCCGCAAAGTCCGGCGGCGACTCGAACTCGATAGCGACGGTATCGGGGCCAACCTCCTCCACGGCTGCGACCGGGAGCGGAGTCTCATCCATATCTATTTTTAGGCGAGGCCGGGCAAGGGGTTTTCGTTCCGGCCGCCTGGCCGCCGGCTCGTCCGCCGTCTCATCGGGCGGTTCGCGCCTGCCGGCGAGGGCGGATCTGACTTACAGAAGGCTTTTGCTCCCGCCATTGATACGATTGACTAGTATGCCCGACGACCTGAACTGGGCCATCGGCGGCGAAGCCGGCGATGGGATCGACTCTACAGGAAAGATCTTCGCTCAGGCACTCTCACGGGCAGGCCGACACGTCTTTACCTCCAAGGACTTTGCATCCCGGATCCGAGGAGGCTACACCGCGTACAAGGTACGCACCTCTGTCGACCGTATCGAGAGTGTCGTCGACCGTCTCGACATCCTCATCGCGCTCACCGAGCGGACCATCGACGAGAACCTCGACGAGCTCCACGAGGGGAGTGTCATCATCTACGACGGCGAGCGAACGACGATGCAGGATATCGAGATCCCGGAGGGGATGGTCGGGCTCGACGTCCCGCTGAAGAGCCTGGCCGAGGACGCCGGGGGTGCCATCATGCGCAACGTCGTCGCGCTGGGGGCAGCCTGTGAGGTGGCGAGTTTCCCGATCGAGAACCTCGACGAATCCCTGGAAAAGCGGTTCAAGGACAAAGGTCAGGCCCTCGTCGAGAACAACCAGCAGGCGGCCCGTCTGGGCCAGGAGTACGTCGCGGCGGAGTACGACCACGACTTCGACTACGAGCTCGTGACGACCGACGCGGACTACGTCCTGTTGAACGGCGACGAGGCGATCGGGATGGGCGCTATCGCCGCCGGCTGCCGGTTTTACGCCGGCTACCCGATCACACCGGCGACGGACGTGATGGAGTATCTGACCGGCCGGATCGACCGGTACGGCGGGAAGGTCGTCCAGGCCGAGGACGAACTCGCGGCGATCAACCTGGCGCTCGGGGCGGCACGCTCGGGCGCCCGCGCGATGACCGCCACCTCCGGCCCGGGGCTCGACCTCATGACCGAGAGCTTCGGGCTGGTCGCCCAGACCGAGACGCCGCTGGTCATCTGTGACGTGATGCGCTCGGGCCCCTCGACAGGGATGCCGACAAAACAGGAGCAGGGCGACCTCGATATGGCGCTGTACGGCGGCCACGGCGAGATCCCCCGGTTTGTCGTCGCGCCGACGACGGTCGCGGAGTGTTTCTGGAAAACCGTCGAGTCGTTCAACCTGGCCGAGAAGTACCAGATCCCAGTCTTCCTCGTCTCCGACCTGGCGCTTGCGGTCACCGAACAGACCTTTCCGCCGGAGGCCTTCGACATGGACGACGTCGAGGTCGAGCGCGGGAAGGTCGTCGACGAGGGGGAGGTCGACACCTGGCTCGACGACAAGGGCCGCTTCCAGCCACACTTCCCGGTCGCCGACGGTGTCAGCCCGCGGGCCTTTCCCGGGACGACCGACGGCGCGCACATGACGACCGGGCTCGAACACGACGAACTCGGCCGGCGAACGGAGGAGGAGACCGTCCGTGTCGACCAGGTCGACAAGCGCCAGCGGAAGGTCGAGACCGCCCGCGAGGAGGAGGCATGGGACTACCGGGAGTTCGGCGACCCCGACGCCGACACGCTCGTTCTCTCCTGGGGCTCCAACGAGGGCGCCATGCGCGAAGGGATAGAACTCCTCGAGGACGAAGGGGTCGGGGTGCGGTTCATCTCGGTGCCCTACATCTTCCCACGGCCGGACCTGACCGAGGAGATTGCGAGCGCGGAGACGACGATCGTCGTCGAGTGTAACGCGACCGGGCAGTTTGCCGACGTTATCGAACACGACGTGCTCGAACGGGTCACACGGATAAACAAGTACACAGGCGTGCGGTTCAAGGCCGAGGAGCTCGCAGAGGAAATTAGACAGGCAGTCCGCGAACCCCAAGAGGCAACCAAATGAGCTCAGACGTCCGCTTCACCGACTTCAAGTCCGACAAGCAACCGACCTGGTGCCCGGGATGTGGCGACTTCGGCACCATGAACGGCATGATGAAGGCGCTGGCCGAGACCGGCAACGACCCCGACAACACCTTCGTGGTGGCGGGGATCGGCTGCTCCGGGAAGATCGGCACCTACATGCACAGTTACGCCCTGCACGGCGTCCACGGCCGCGCGCTGCCGGTGGGCATCGGCGTGAAGATGGCCAACCCCGAACTGGAGGTGATGGTCGCCGGCGGTGACGGTGACGGCTACTCCATCGGGGCCGGCCACTTCGTTCACGCCGTTCGCCGGAACGTCGACATGAGCTACGTCGTCATGGACAACCGTATCTACGGGCTGACGAAGGGCCAGGCCTCCCCGACCTCGCGGGAGGACTTCGAGACGGCCACGACCCCCGAGGGCCCCAAACAGCCGCCGGTCAACCCGCTCGCGCTCGCGCTGGCCTCGGGGGCGACGTTCATCGCACAGACGTTCTCCTCGGACTCCCAGCGCCACACCGAGGTCGTCCGGAAGGCCATCGAACACGACGGCTTTGGCTTTGTCAACGTCTACTCGCCCTGCGTGACCTTCAACGACGTCGACACCTACGACTACTGGCGTGACTCCATCGTCGACCTGAGCGAGGTCGACCACGACCCCCACGACTACGAGGCGGCCCAGGAGCGGATCATGACCGGCGACCGCGAGCATATCGGCGTCATCTACCAGGACGAGAACTCGGTGCCCTTCGAGGCGCGCGAGGGCCTCGAGGACCCGATGTACGAGATCCCCGACGGCGCCCCCGAGGACGCGATGGACCTGGTCCGCGAGTTCTACTGACCCACCATCCGGTCCCGGGTGGCCTCCGTGCACCCGACACGGGGACACCGGAGGCTGTTCGGCTACTCGCACCCACATTCACGCCACGAACGGTCCCCGCCCAAGCCGAGTGACCCCCGACTGGCCCAGGCCGGGTGGTCGTACCGGGTTGCAGGCTCGGCAACGCTGCCCGCGGTACTATTGACGTCGACACCTCACCGTCGACTATGGGAACGAACCCTTCACTCGAGCAGTCGAACAGCCCCTCCCACCCACCGGCCGTCTTCGACCGTCTCTTCGACTGGGCGGTCGCCGCGCTCCTGGGTATCACCGGCCTTCTGAGCGCGCTCGTCGGTGGGTCGTTATACTCGTTCATCGACCGGGCAGACGTCGCCGACACTGTCGCCGCCGGCGAACTCCGGTCGGCGGTGTTGAGCGAGACGGAGGCCGTCGACCTGCTGTGGGCGGTTAGCCAGTGGGTCGAACTCGGGCTGGTCGCGCTTGGCGCCCTGGGTGCGGTCATCGGCGCTGTGGTCGTCGTCGCCCACGGTCGGGCGCGCCGCGACGACCGACCGACACCCCGGTGGGTCCTCGGCCTGGTGGGTGCGATGGTCGGGGCGCTACTCGCGTTCGTCCCGCTATCGCCCGCGCTTGGCGGCGCGGTCGCCGGCTATCTCGACCACGACCCGGCGGCGAGTGGGCTCGGCGTCGGCACCGTCGCCGGCCTGTTTGCGGCCCTACCCGCGGTCGTGCTCACGCTCTCGGTCGGCGCCGGCCTGGTCGACGGTCTCCGGCCCGGCCTCGTTCCGGCCGCCATGGCCATCCTCGCCGCCGCGCTGTTGAGCGTGCTCGCCTACCTCGTGGGGCTGAGCGCGCTCGGTGGCCGGGTCCGAGGTGACTGATGCTGTCAGGTGTGCGTCTTACAGGGGCCGTGCCGTCCCGGGGCGACGAGTATCCTCACGACGGGACAGCCGGCAGTATGAGCCGACACCGAACCGTGAACCACGCTGTTCTTGCTTCTCCAGCCCAACCTACCGTATGAACCTATTCTGGCACCGGCGGGACCTGCGGATCCCCGACAACCGTGGGCTCGCGCTGGCCGCGAACGACGGCGAGGTGCTCCCGGTCTACGTTGTCGACACCGACCTCCTCAAGCAGGTCGGCAAACGCCAGCGAGCCTTCTTCATGAACGGTGTCCGGGAGCTGAAGCGGCGTTACCGGTCGCTGGGCGGTGACCTGCTCGTCCGGGCCGGCGCGCCCGCGGACGTGCTGTCCGATGTTACCGAGGAGTACGGCGCCGACCGTGTCTACTACAACCGTCACTACCGGCCGGCGCGGCGGAACCGACAGCGCCGCGTCGACGACCGGCTCCCGACAAAGGCCGTCGAGGACCTGCTGCTGGTCGACCCACGACGCCTCGACTCCGAGTACGCCAACCACAGCCGCTTCTACGACGACTGGCAGAACGAACACAAGCTCACGCCGTTTGACAGCCCCGACGGGGACCTGGTCGTCGACGCCGCGGACGACACCGGGGTGCCGGACATGGAGGCGGACATCGACCTGCCCGAAGCCGGCTACCGGGCGGCGCGCGACCGGTACAACCGGTTTCTTGACGTCGGTATCGAGAGCTACAACGACACCCGTGACGACATGCGCCTGGCTGTCGAGCGCCCGGTGGGGGCGGTGTCGCGGCTCTCACCGTACTTCGCGGCCGGGATGCTCGGGCTTCGGGAGGTCTGGGCCGACGCCTCCGAGCGGTACGACGCCGCCACCGGCAACGCCCGCCGCAACATCGACAAGTTCCGCTATGAACTCTCCTGGCGCGAGCAGAACTACCACCTGCTGCACTACAATCCGACGCTGCTGACGGAGAACTACAAGCACTTTCCGAACCGGATCGACTGGGCGAACGACCCCGACCACCTGGCGGCCTGGAAGCGCGGCGAGACGGGCTATCCGTTTATCGACGCCGGGATGCGCCAGCTGAACCAGGAGGGGTATATCCACAACCGGCCACGCCAGAACGTCGCCTCCTTCCTGACGAAACACCTGCTGGTCGACTGGCGCGAGGGTGCCCGTTACTTCGCCAAACAGCTTGTAGACCACGACCCGGCCAGCAACTACGGCAACTGGCAGTGGACCGCCTCGACGGGGACCGACTCCGTGGACGTGCGCATCTTCGACCCGGTCGCCCAGATGTCGAAGTACGACGACGGCGCGACCTACGTACAGGAGTACGTCCCGGAGCTTCGGGAGGTGTCTGCCGACACTGTGGTGGACTGGCCGACCCTGCCGAAGTCACGCCGTGACGAACTCGCCCCCGACTACGCTGACCCGGTCGTCGACCGCAACAAGGGCTACGAGCGCGCCCAACGGGTCTTCGAGGAGGCACTCGGCAAGCGGTAGTCGTCCCGTTACCGCTCCTCGACCCGCACCGAACAGTACAGGCAGACCGTCTCGCCGCCGACGTAGTTCACGTCGTGTTCGCCACAGTCCGGACACCGGTACGTGTCGTTGTTGTACTCCGTCGACCCGCGGGGCAGGTGGAGCTGGCCGG
>JBLGCN010000129.1:0-6402 GCA_047617405.1 Natronomonas sp. | reverse complement strand
GTTCTCGCCGTCGTCGTACGTGCGGGCGTCCTCGGAGAGGTCCCCGCGGTCCCACGAGCGGGTGCGGTCCTCGGCAACGCCGAGCGAGCGGGCAAGCGGCCGCCAGTCGGGGACGAGGAGCCGGTCGAGCTCCTGGGTGTGCCCGACCAGCAGCGACTCCAGGGTCCCCCGGACCGTCTCGGTGCGCGGGAGCGCGAGCACCGTCTCGGGGCCCTCTTGGTCGCCGGAGTCATCGTCCATCGCCGCCCCGTCGGTCGCGACCGCGTCAGCGGCCTCGACGGCCTCCGCCAGCGCACAGAGGTCGTCGACGCTCACGTCGTGCCAGAGGTAGGTGTAGGCCGGGTGTAGCGGGGCGTCGTACGCCTCGGCCCAGCCGAGTGCCTCCGTCGCGGTCGGGTCCGCGAGGTCGACGGCGACGTCGTCCTCGAGTGCCTGGACCGGGCCGCCGGCCTCGGCAAAGTCCTGGCGCCACCACTCGACGGTGTAGGCTGCCGGCGCGAGCGGGTGGTTGTTCTCGACGAACTCCCCGTAGTTGACGAGATACTCCCCCAGGTCGAGCACCGACTCGACCCCGTTGCGGACCTCCAGGGCCTCCTCGGCGTCGTCGATCCGCCGGACATCACCGTTGGCCAGCCGAACAGTCGGTCCCTCGATGGTGTCGACAGGCACCACCCCCGCCGCCTTGCCGGGTCGCTCGGTCTTGATCTGTGTACCCGTCGCGAGAAAGTCGTCCACCAGGTGCATCGTCGCCGGGTGGACGCCCGCGGTCGCGTGGCCGTGGTTGCGGGCGCGACCGTAGCGCAGCCGGAACCCGCCGGACTCGCTGGGGTGAGAGAAGACCGGTCGGCCGGCGATCAGGTCCCGGAGGTACTTCTTCGAGGGCTCCGGGCGGGGCGGGCCGGAGCCCCCCTCTGTCCTGCTGTCGTCAGTGTCGCCGTCCCCGGCCGCGTCGGCTGCCCCCTCCCCGGCCGTGTCGGCGTCCCCGTCGTTCTTGTAGGCGCCGTCGATGAGGTCCTGGAGCCAGGGCCAACTCACCGCGTCGAGGTCGCGGGTGTACCGCTGGATCTTCGGGGCCTTCAGCGCGAGCCCCTCGGCAAAGACCAGACACATCCCCCCGCGGGCGGCGTTGGTGTCGACCCGGTCGAGGTCGCGGTAGCCCTCGACCTCCGCGTCGCCGGTTGCCTCGCCGTCGAGCATGACCGGCATATGTCTGGCGACAAACTCCGCCTCAGTCTCGACGGGGCTGTACTGGAGACCCGTCTCGGAGTCGTACAGCGCCACCTCCTCGGCGTAGCGGCCGACCTCGTCGCCCCGGGGCCGGTACTCCTCGACCCCCAGCAGCGCCCGGGCGTAGTCAGCAACGAGTACGGACAGCGCCTGGGCGGTCCCGCCCGCCGAGCGGATCGGGCCGGCGTAATAGACGTTGACGAACTCGGTTCCGTCGTCGTTCTCCAGGAGTTCGACGCGGTCGATCCCCTCGATCGGCGCGGCCACGACCCCCTCGGTGAGGAGGGCAACCGCGGTCCGGACCGCCCCCTCGACCTTGCCGGCCCGGGTGTCGTAGTCACCGACGGTGCCGTCGACAAAGTCCTCGACCAGCGCCAGCGCGGCCGCCTCGCGGGACATCCGACCGTCGAGTTCGCGGACCCGCTCGGCGACGCCGTCGATACCGAGTATGTTTTCGACGCGGTCGGCCATGTCCTTTGCGACGGGGATCTCCACGCTCTCGGTTGGGTCACCGCCGCGCTCGCGGGCCCGGTTTGCCACGTCGAAGGCCGCATCGAGACTCGCCTCGAGTTCCTGGAAATAGCGGTCGTCGGCGGGCCGCATTACAGCTCCCAGAGGTCCAGGTCGGTCACGGGGTCGCGCTCACGAACGAGGTCGGCGTCGAACGCCCGGAGATAGAGTTCGCCGGCAAAGACCGTCGCCGAGTCCAGGTGGCCCGCGACGGTCGTCCCGTCCGGCCGCGAGAGCGCGACGTGGGTGTGTGCAAAGGGCTCACCGTCCAGCGTCGAGACGTTTCCGACCGCCGGTACCACCTCCAGGTGCTCGTCGAAGGCGATGCTGTCGTACGCCTGGCGGTCCTGGTCGTAGAAGGCGAGTTCGGCGTCCTGCACCGCACCCAGACCAACGAAGAAGGCGGAAGCGACCTCCTGCTCGGCAGCAAAGGCCTCGACCTGGGCCCGCCAGTCCCGGCCGTGCTCCAGTCGTGCGACGAACTCCCGGGTGGCGTCGACTTCCTGATAATCCATACCCGGCCCGATGGCTGGGGGCCTCAAAAACACACTGGTCAGCCGTGTTCCGGCCCCCGACGTCACACCGTCGTGCGTAATTTTTCCAAGGCCACGAAACAGGAGAGGGGCTCCGTGGTCCGAGGTGTCGATTCTCTCTGAGACTGCTGAAATTGCGTACGCACGGCCGTATCAGGCGGGCAGCGAAACCCTGCCGGCGACGAGCTTCCGGGTGGCGTCCCAGAACTGGAGCTCCGTGACCGTCCACTCGATGGACTCGACGGGGCCGAGCACCCGCTTTGCGGCGTCGAGACTCCCCCCGCGGGCGACCGTCACGTGGGGGGTGTAGTCGGCGCCCTCGAGTCGGGTCACGGGCTCGAAGGCCTGACAGAGCCGGTCGTGGAGCTCCCAGATCCCCGGCGACTCGACGGCGAGGTAGACGACCGGCCCGGAGCCGGCCGTCGGCTCGGCAAACCAGTCGACCCGGTCGACGCGGACCTCGAAGGGGGACGTGCCGGCGAGCGCCTCGCGGGCGCGGGCCTCGACCCGGTGGGGCTCGCCCTCGGGGAGCCGTTTGGCGACAAGTGTTCGGTCGTCGCGGACCCGTACCCCGCCGGCGCCCGGCCCGGGGCCCGACGGGTCAAGCTCGGCACCGCCCTGTCTGGCGGTCAGGTCGGCGGCAACCTCGGCGGCCAGCCCGGAGACCCGGCCCGGCACCGGGACGTTGACGCTGTTCACACCGGGAGTCGGTGATGGGGGTCAAAAAGCGCGTCGGGAGCGAGGCGGCTACAGCCGGTCGAGCAGGGAGAGGACAATCAGGACGATAACAGCGACCCCGAGGAGCTTTGGAAGCGGGACGAGGATGAACTGGAGGACGTCAACAAAGGTCTCCACGACCTCGAGGGCCAGCCAGATTACCACGAGGACGAGGATAATCCGCAGTAGGGAGTCAGTGTCGGTGTCCATACGCGGCGATTCCCCGCGCGAGATATAGCCCTTCTGGCCTGGCGACGGCAACAAGCCACTTGAGCGGTGCAGGCAAAGAGGCGAGGGATGAGTGTCACAGGGCAGGTCGCCACCGCGTTCGTCGCCGTCGTGCTGGCGGTCTCGACTATCCCCGCCGGCGTCGCGGTGCAGGACGGTCCCTCGCCCGTCGGTCAGACCGGTATCGACGCCGACACCACAACACTCGCCGCGGCTGTCGGGCCGAACGGGGACGCCGGCTGGCGGGTCACCTACCGGGTCGAACTCGACGACAGGAACGCCACGGACGCCTTCGAGTCGCTGCGCCGGGACATCGAGGCCAACCGGTCGCGGTATCTCTCGACGTTCCGCGAGCGCATCGAGGCGACCGCCGCGAGCGCCGAGAACGCGACCGGCCGGGAGATGTCGGTCGGGAACTTCAGCGTCGAGGTGGAAACACGGGCACAGCCCGACACCACCTTCGGCGTGGTCACCTACCGCTTCACGTGGAACGGCTTCGCCGCCACCGACGGCGACCGGGTGGCCATCGGCGACGCACTCGACGGGCTGATCCTCGACTCCGGGACTGCCCTGCGGGTCACCTGGCCCGACGGCTACAGGGTCACGGACGTCACGCCCGGCCCGGCCGAACGGGCGGACGGCGCGGTCGTCTGGCGCGGCCCCACGGACTTCGAGGCCGGCGAGCCCCGGGTGACCGTCGGGCAGGGCGCTACGCCGACACAGCCAACGTCGCCGGGCGGCGACGACGGCGGCGGAGCGGACGGCGGGCTAGGTGTGTTGCCACCGGTCGTGGCCCTCCTGCTCGTCGCCGTCGTGGTCGGGGCCGTCCTGCTGGCGCGCCGAGGGGAGGGTGGGCCGGCCGACAGCGCGGGCGGCAGCGACACCGGCGGGCCCGGGCCCGGAACCGGTGCGGGCGGCGAGGCGTCCGGCGCCCCGCCGGAGGCGTTGCTCAGTAACGAGGAGCGGGTGCTCCGGCTGCTGGAGGAGAACGGCGGCCGGGTGAAACAGCAGGCGGTGGCCGAGGAGCTGGGCTGGACCGCCGCCAAGACCAGCCAGGTCGTCGGCAGCCTCCGCGACGACGGCGAACTCGACTCGTTCCGACTGGGCCGGGAGAACGTTCTCACACTCCCGGACGTGGAGATCGACGGCGGCGACGGGTGAGGCCCCCCGACTGAGAGGATGACAGCAAAGTCGCCGGACGTGAACGGTTTGAATCCGGTTTGATCGGCGGTAATCCGCGGCGAGACGGGGACAAGCGTCGACCCCTTATATGATCGTGGGGGAACGAGGTGGGAGTACGATGCAACGGAGCACCGCACTCACGGTCGCACTGCTGGTCGCCTGCGCCGCGGCGGTCCCGCTCGTCGGAATCGCCGCGTCCGGCAACCAGCTCGCACAGGTCACCGAGAACAGCTCGAACAGCTCCGTGACGCCCGGGGAGCGCCTCTCGGGGGTCGTCGGCGTACAGGGGGCCGAACTCGAGGGCGAGGTCGACGAGCGGGCCTTCGGCATCCGGGTCGCCCAGGCGGCCACGAACGAGTCGAGAGCCGCCGTCGTCGCCGACAAACTGGTCGAACTCGAACAGCGCGTGGAGGACCTCGACGAGCGCACGCGGCGCCTCGGTGAGGCCCGCGCGAACGGCTCCATCAGCGAGGGCGAGTACCGCGCCGAACTCAGCGAGGTGGCCGCACAGTCCCAGTCGACCCAGCGCCTCGTCAACGCCTCCAGCGAGACCGCTAGCGGCCTGCCCGCTGACGTGCTCGAGGCCAACGGTGTCAACGTGAGCGCTATCCAGACTCTAAAGAACAACGCCGGCAACCTCACCGGGCCGGAGGTGGCGGCGGTCGCACGCTCCATCGCGGGTCCGAGCCAGGGGATACCGCCGAGCGCCGACGCGGGCCCGGGCGACAGGGGCCCCGGTGACCGCGGCAACCGGACCGACACCCCCGACGGGGCTGAAACCCCCGAGGGCAACAGCACCGACACGCCAGAACGCGACGGGACCAGCACACCGGAGGACAGTCAGGCCGGCACCCAGCGCGGCGGCGGAACCGACACACAGACCCGGACCGACCGGGCCGGAAACTGGGGCGACAAACAGCCAGAACCACGCTCATGTCTCCCACAACCAGATTATCAGTGTATCACCGCACAGTAGTCCTGTTACTCGTCGTAGGCGCGCTGGTCGTTCCGGCAGGCGCGATGGCAGCGTCGCCCGAGCGTGTCGCATCCCACGACGGGGGGACCGACCCCGTATTCGTCGTCAGCCTCGGGGAGGACGGCTCGGCGGAGTTGGTCGTTCGCTACACGTTCGACCTCTCCACGGACAGCCGCGCGGCCGCCTTCGAGGAACTGGAGACCAACGAGACGGCCCGGGCGGGCTTTGCCGACCGCTTCGAGCGCCGCATCGCCACGGTCACCCAGGACGCCGAGACCGTCACCGGCCGCGAGATGAGCGTCGGCGACAGCGCCGTCGACCTGCGCACGGAGGGTGAGGCCGGCGTCGCCGAACTCCGCGTCGGCGTCGAGGGGCTAACGGCGGTCGACGGGGCCGGCGTCACCCTCGCCGAGCCGTTCGCCAGCGGCTTCGAACCGGACCGCGAGTTTCGGGTGGTCCCCCCGGACGGCTACGCCGTCGAGTCGGTGACGCCCTCAGCCGGCAGTGAGGTCGACGGCGAGCTTGTGTGGGCGGCCGGGACCGACCTGAGTGGCTTCGAAGTGGTCGCAAGTGGTGAGACCGAGGGGACGGCCACAAGCAGTAGCGACGATAGCGGCGACACACAGGCGGAGACTACCGGCGGCGGGAGTTCCGGCTTCGGCAGCGTGGCTGCCCTCGTGGCGCTGGCGGCGACACTCGTTGCGCTGCGACGGCGCTGAGCCTGCCACCCAGTCACAGGTCGGCTCCTTCTCGGAAGATATTTGAAGATACACCAGAAACAGAAGTACATGATACTGACCCGCGTTCCCGGCCGCGCCCGGTCCGCCAGCGGGTCCGCTCTTCTCCGAGTGCGACGACCGGGCCGGTAAGGCCCGTCCACCCACCCCTCCTGTCCTGTCCCGTCCGACCGCCGCCCACCGTCGGGTGCTGGGCGGTCACCCGTTCGAACCCGACACCGGTTCCACACCACACCACACCACACCACACCACACCACACCACACCACACCACACCACACCACACCACACCA
>JBLGCN010000128.1:0-6432 GCA_047617405.1 Natronomonas sp. | reverse complement strand
ACGGGGAGGCGCTCGCGGGTGACGGCGAGCGCAAGCGTGCCCTCCGGCTCGCGGCCCGGGCGTGGCTGCCCGACCGGCTGGCGTTCCGGCCAAAACGAGCCCTCCAGTACGGTAGCGACGTCGACACCGAACTCAGCCGGCTGGCGAGACAGAACGGCTTCAAGCCCCGGATGGACCACAACGTCCAGCGGTACGTCGAGTCACTGGTGGAGTGAGAGATGGACTAAATCTCTGTTTTAGCGCGCGCCGGGGTGGGGTCGGTCCCACTACGAATCCACGGCGTCGATGGCGCGCTGGCCGACCGTTACCACGTCTTCCTCGAGTTCGTCGGCCCGGTCGCGCAGCCCCGCGGCGCTGAGCCACTCCCAGTCGGCGGCAGGTTGCTCGCCCGGCCCGGGGTCGATATCCCGGCTCTCCGCGCGACCGTAGAAGACGAAGTCGATGTGCTGGTGGCCGACTTCGCTGCCGGCGGTGTTGATATCCTCGAGCAGGAAGTGCTGGGGCTTCGGGATGCTCTCGACGGTCGGCGAACTGACCCCGTCATGTGGGGCGACCAGGTCGACGTCGAGCCCCAGTTCCTCGCGGACCTCCCGACGGGCGGCCTCGTGTGGCGTCTCGTCGCGGTCGATGTGGCCGCCCGGCGGGAGCCACATGTCGAGTTTGTCGTGAGGGTGCAGCGCGGTCGCGTCGCCGTTGACGACGTAGACCGTCGCGACGAAGTGACGGGTTGTCTCCATGTCACCCGGTTGGCCGCCGGCAGTTTCAGCGTTGGCCTTTCGCCCTTGACGGACGGGGCCAGGACCGCGGGCAGACAACCGGTGACACCGCACACCGACCGCCGTCTCCGGTGCGTTACAGCAACGCCGTCACGGACCGGGGTAGTGTTCGCCGGGGACCGTGTGTCAGTCCATGCGGGATGGTGACCTGCCGCCCGAAAGGCAGATTCTTACCTCCGACGCTCGTGGATGAGGTATGAGCTACGACCGGATCAGGGAGACGGACCCTGCGGCCGCGGACGCACTCGAGAGCGAGCGCCAGCGACAGAACAACACCCTCGCGATGATCGCGAGCGAGAACCACGCCAGCGAGGCCGTACTGGAGGCCCAGGGCTCGGAACTCACCAACAAGTACGCCGAAGGGTACCCCGGTGAGCGCTACTATGCCGGCTGCGAACACGCCGACACGATCGAGGAACTCGCCCGGGAGCGCGCACAGGAACTGTGGGGGGCCGACCACGTCAACGTCCAACCCCACTCGGGGACACAGGCCAACATGGGCGTCTATCTCACCGCGCTCGAGCCCGGTGACCGGATCCTCTCGATGGAACTCGAACACGGCGGGCACCTCTCACACGGCCACCCGGCCAACTTCACGGGCAAGACCTACGAGGTCGAACAGTACGGTGTCGACCCCGAGACGGGCTACATCGACTACGAGAATCTCGCGGCGACCGCCGCCGAGTTCCAGCCGGACATCATCGTCTCGGGGTTCTCCGCGTACCCACGGGATATCGACTTCGAGCGCATCCAGTCCGTCGCCGACGACGTGGACGCCTACCACCTGGCCGATATCGCCCACACGACCGGCCTCGTCGCCGCGGGGGTCCACTCATCGCCGGTCGGCGTCGCCGACTTCGTCACCGGGTCGACCCACAAGACGATCCGCTCCGGTCGCGGTGGCATCATCATGTGCGACGAGGAGTACGCCGACGACCTCGACGCGGCGGTCTTCCCGGGCGCACAGGGTGGCCCGCTGATGCACAACGTCGCCGGCAAGGCCGTCGGGTTCAAGGAGGCCTTGGAGCCGACGTTCGGGGAGTACGCCCAGCAGGTCGTCGACAACGCCCGTGCGCTCGGTGACCGCCTCCAGGAACACGGCTTTTCGCTCGTCTCGGGGGGTACCGACACCCACCTCGTGCTGGTCGACCTGCGCGACTCTCACCCCGAAACGACCGGCAAGGACGCCGAGGAAGCCTTGGAGGAGGTCGGTATCGTCCTCAACGCAAACACCGTCCCCGGCGAGACCCGCTCGGCGTTCAACCCCTCGGGGATCCGCGCCGGCACGCCGGCGCTCACGACCCGTGGCTTCGGCGAGGAAGCCTGTCGCGAGGTTGCCGACCTCATCTCCCGCGTCGTCGACAGCTACGACGACGACCAGGTGAAAGCCGAGGTCAGCGAGCGCGTCGACCGGCTCACCGACGAGTACACGTTGTACGAGTAAACTACCCACCCTACTTTGCTCGGTCTGGCGACCTCGCTTCGTTGAGGGTTCCGTCAGACCCCGTCTGACGGCGTGCAGGTTGGGAGCCTGCACTGGGGCTTTCGCGTGGACTCCCGCTCTGGCCGGAATTTCCGGCAGGAGGCTCATACTCTCCGTTCGCGTTCAACATCCCGCGATTCAAGCGCACGCCTACGGGTGCGCCTCCGCCGTCCCCAGTTTGGTTACGGCGGAGATACCGTAGTCCGATGTTCTTCGCGGCGTTGTAGTCGGCGTGGTTCTCGTAGCCACAGTTCAAACACTCGAAGTCCTCGCCGTTGCGGTTGTCCGGGTGGGTGAACCCACAGTGTGAGCACCGGCGTGACGTATTCTCCGGGTCCACCTGCTCAACGGCGATACCGCGTGGCTCGGCCTTGTATGCGACGTACTCGTACAGCCGCTCGAACGCCCACTTGTGCCCCCACGAGGGACCCGAGAGCCGGTCGCGGATGCCGGTCAGGTTCTCGAACGCGATGACCGTACAACCGGTCTCGACGGCTTCTCCGATGATGCCGTTGGCGATCCGGTGGAGCATCATCGTGAACCGACCCGTCTCTTTCCTACCGACCGACTGGATGTTCTCGTGGGCATGGCGCGACCCACACCGCTGGAGTGACGCCCGCCGTTTCTCGTACTCGCGCCGCCAGTGGTCGAACTCGTGGCCACTCCAGAACACACCCGTTGAAGTGACCGCGAGGTGGTTCACGCCGAGGTCAACGCCGAGGACTGTGCTGTTCCCGGTCGTTGCCTGTTCCGGCGTGTCAGACTCTACCTCCGCCTTTGTGCGGAGATGAAGGAACCACTCGTCGTGCTTGTGATGGAGTTCTGCCCCCGTCACCTCGTAGGCGTCGTTGTCGAGATACCGGCTGTGGGGTGTGTCGCGGTCTGCGTCGGGCAGGACGTAATTGATGTTAATGCGTCCGTCAACGGTTGCCAGCGACACGGACCCGTCGTGGAAGGTCGCACACCGTTTGTCGTAGACGACAGTCGGCGTCGAGAAGTGTGGTTTGCCCGCGTACTTATTTTGCTTCCAACGTGCGACGGCGCTCTGCACGGCGTCTGCGGCCTTGTTGCGAGCATTCTGGACGAGATTGGCGTGCAATCGCGTCTGGTCGCGCACGTCGTCGTAGGTTTCCTCCTGTAACTTGGCCTTGCTCGTGGTCTTGTAGTCACCCTGCCATGCGTGGTCCACGACGTAGTTGGCGGCCCACAGAAACTCGTCAACAGTTTCGCCAAGAAGTGCGGCGTCGTCACTGCCCACGTCGAGTTTGACCGGGACAGTTCGCCGCACCTCCATACGTCAGACGCGTGCTTGGTGATTTATTAATACTAGGGAGAAAGCGCGGCTACAGTCCGTGGTCTATCGCGGAGTTGTCGGCTTCTGCGCGCGGGCTGTGCCCGCTCGCACGGCCCGAGGCGCGGAGCGCCTCGCTGTCCTCCCCGGCCTACTCGTTCGCTTCGCTCACTCCTTGAGGCCGGAGGCTCCGCCTCGGAAACTGCTGACCCAGCCCCCGACCGCTTTTTACGCTGGGGACCCGGTCTCTGCCCATGCATCGCCGCCGCTGGAGCCGGCGTGCCGTCCTCGCCGCGGGTCTGACTCTCCTGACGGCCGGCTGTGCCGGGGGCGAACCCGTCGACACCACCACCCGCCAGCAGCCCGAGGGTACCCGTTCGACCACGGAGACCGGGGCGAACGACAGTGCCGACCAGGCGGACGGCGCCGCTCTCGACCGCCGGGAGGCAAACGTCGTCGGCGTCGATGTCACGAACGACGGCACCGGCTACACGTTCGACGTAACACTGCACCACGACGATGAGGGGGAGGACGGCTACGCCAACTGGTGGCAGGTCGAGCGCCCAGACGGCACCCGGCTCGGGCGGCGGGACCTCCTCCACCCCCACACACAGCAGCCGTTCACCCGGTCGGACAGCTACGACCTGCCCGCCGACGTCTCCTGTGTCGTCGTCCGGGGTCACGACGAGACCCACGGCTACGGCGGGCGCGCGATGCTCGTCGACCTGTCGTCCGGCGCCACCCGCTCGGTCGCCCAGGGCCGGGACCGGGACTCGCTCACCGCGACAGCGTGTCCCTGAACGTGGCCGAACAGCCCGTGTCCCCCCGACGGCCGGGATTCCGGGACGTTCAAGAGCGGTCGCCCCCCTCTCTCTGCAATGACAGAGCTACTCGACGGGGAGGCGCTGGCCGCACGACTCAGGGAGGAGTTGGTCGCGGCCACCGAGCGCCTGGCCGACGCCGGGTCACGGCCGACGCTGGCGACGGTGCTGATGAGTGACGACCCCGCAAGCGAGACCTACGTCTCGATGAAACAGGACGACTGCGCCGAGGTGGGGATCGAGGCCCGTGACGTCGAACTCGACCCCGAGGCCCCCGCGGCGGAGCTGTACGATACCGTCGACGACCTGAATGCCGACCCCGAGGTGAACGGGATTCTCGTCCAGATGCCCGTCCCGGACCACGTCGACAAGCGCCGTGTCCTCCGGCGGGTCGACCCCGCGAAGGATGTCGACGGCTTTCACCCCGAGAACGTCGGCCGGTTAGTCGCGGGTGACGCCCGGTTCAAGCCCTGTACTCCCCACGGAATCCAGAAGCTACTCGTCGACGCCGGGGTCGACACGGAGGGGAAGGACGCCGTCGTGGTCGGCCGCTCGGACATCGTCGGCAAGCCGATGGTCAATCTCCTCCTGCAGAAGGCGGCGGGCGGCAACGCCACGGTGACAGTCTGTCACTCCCGGACGACCGACCTGGCTGCGAAGACCCGTGGGGCCGATATCGTCGTCGCGGCCGCGGGTGTCCCGGGGATGGTCGACGGCGACATGCTCAGTGAGGGTGTCGTGGTGGTCGACGTCGGGATCAACCGCGTCGACGCCGACACCGACAAAGGGTACGAACTCGTCGGCGACGTCGACTTCGAGAGCGCCAGCGAGAAGGCACGCGCGATCACGCCCGTCCCGGGGGGTGTGGGGCCGATGACCCGGGCGATGTTGCTGTACAACACGGTGAAGGCGACCGGCCAGGACGCGGGCGTCGATATCGACCTGCCCTGAGTCCAGGCCGCCCCTGCCCGGCGTGTCGCCCCCTCAGACCCGTTCCTGTGCCCGTGCGAGGGCTGCCTCGTCGTCGGCCCCGAGATACGCGTACAGGTCACGCAGCGCGCGGACGACCCGCTCCGCACGCTCGGGGTCGACCTCGCCGTCGAGTGCCTCGATACGTTTGCGTTCGGCGCGCACCCCCGAGAGTACCCGACTGACCGGCCCGCCGGGGTCGTCGCGGACCCGCCGGATATCACTCGCGTACGCGTCCGCGGCAGCCGCGACCGCGAGGCCACGCGGCGCGTGCAGGCTCGCGGGCACCTCCTCGGGCCCGGGTCGCTCGCCGCTGTCTGCCGTCCGCAGCAGCTCTAGCAGGTACAGCTCCGCCGCGTCGTCGACCTGCATTCGGCGCGCGAGTTCGGCCCCAACCCGCCGCAACTCCGCTGCGGACAGATAGGTGTCGTCGAGTCGCTCGAGGCTCCCGGCGTGGACGAACCCTGCCCGGCGGACGTACGTCGCGGCCTCCTCGCTCGCCCGCTCCGCAAGCTCCGTCGTCGTGATGGTGTCGACGGCCGTTCGCACGCCGGTCAGGTCCAGCTCGACGGCGCCGTCGGTGTGTTCCGCCCGCTCACCGACGCCGACACTTCTGACCGAGTCACAGGCTGGACACTGTATCTCCCCGGTCTCGTAGTACGACCAGCGCTCCCCGCAGTCGGTACACTCGCGCTCGCCGCGGATCTCCATACACGACGTACACACCAGCCGGACATAAGCGCCGGCCTGCCGGCGGCGCTGTCGGACAACGGCCGGGCTGTCCGGCGTGGCCGACTCAGGTCATGTCAACCGAGCGGCCGACATATTTAAGTGCGTCTGCCTGATTGTACAAAACGACGCTTCGCTTGGAGGGCCGAAGCGTCAGCGGGGACCAATTCAGGGCGGCAAGCATTCACGCGGGCCTTTTTTGCCCGCGTGTCTCGCTTTGCTTTCCTTTCGACGCACACCACACAGCCACTGCACAGTCGACACGCCGTCTCTGCTCGGAGACCACCCACCTGGCGTGACCGGTTAACCACACCGACCGGTCTCTCCGGCTACGCTTATCCGTTCACATCACATCCCCGACAC
>JBLGCN010000127.1:0-6451 GCA_047617405.1 Natronomonas sp. | reverse complement strand
CTCACTTTTCGACATGTGGACGTCGTCGGGGGTCACGTCAAGCTCCTCGTATGGGTCAAACAGCGCGGGGTCGACCTGCTCCAGCCCGGTAAAATAGCCTTTGATCATGACCATCTGCTCGTGGAGTTCGAGCAGCTCGTCTTTGTGCATACCCGCAGATACGACGGACACGCGGTTAAACCTTGCTTGAGAGCCGATACCAGAACGCGGCCATCAGAAGACGTACTCGTCGTCGTGGCCCATCATCCCGTCGTCCTCGTACCCCGGCTCCTCCTCCTCGTTTGTCGGACCACTCGTCTTGTAAGCCTTCAGTCCGGTGGAGAGCAGGTCCTCCACCGCCTCCTCGCGGTTGAGGAACTCTCCTCGCTCGACCAACTGAGCGATCTGCATCTCGAGTTGCTCAGGGATGGTTATCTCTACCTTTGACATCGCAACACATTTCGCTTGTATAGAGGTGCATTTAAACCTGACGGGGAATGTTCCCGGAGGCAAAAAACCTCCTTTGGGAACACAAACTCAACTTTCCGGAGGCAGATGCGAACTTTCGGCTGGCTGTACCCCGCTCACGCAGGCAGGCCCCTGTGTGGGCAGATATGTATCGCCCGTCACACACCTTCCCGGGTGGTATAGTTAGGTCCAAATGTTCGGGTCTCGTATTGGGCGTAGATGAAACGACCGCGCGGCGACGAGCGGGTCGGGTCGCAGGCGGTCGACGGGGTGGTCCGCTGGTGTCGTGTTGAGGGGAGCCCCGTCAAGCCGCTGCTGCGGGCGGTCGGTCGCCCGCGGGTCGCGTGGGCGGATGCGACGACGACCGTTGTCGCCGGCGGGGCGGCAGCGACTGTCACGGCCGACGGTCTCGACCGGTTCGAGCACGTCCGCGAGCGAGCCGAGGCGGTCTTTGCCGGGCTGACCGTGCCGGTCGACCTCCCTACGGCTGCTCGGCCACGGCTCTACGGTGGCTTTGCGTTCCACGAGGGACACACTGACCCCGGGCCGGGGGCGACCTGGCACGGCTACCCCGGCGCGCTGTTCGTGTTGCCGGCCGTACAGCTGTCGCTGGCGGACGGCCACGGCTGGCTGACGGCGGCCGCCACCGGACCTGACGCCGGCGGGCGCGCCGAGGCCCGGTTAGAGCGGTGGCGCGACCGGCTCGTGGCGATGCCCGACCACAGCCCAGCCGGGCCACCGGGTGTAGCTGACAGCCAGCCCACCCCCTCACTCGAGGGGTGGCACCGACAGGTGACCGACGCGACCGCCAGCGTGCGCCGCGGTGACCTCCGGAAGGTTGTGCTCGCCCAGTCCCTGACGGCCGGTCTGGCAGGTGACCTCGATGTCGTGGACACGCTCGACCGGCTCAGCGACACCTACCCCGGCTGCTTTCGCTTCCTCGTTGAGCCCGGGCGCGGCGGGAGCTTCTTCGGAGCGACCCCCGAGCGACTGGTCTCACTCGAGGGGCGGACCGTCCAGACGGAGGCGCTTGCGGGCTCGACCGGTCGGGGCGAGACGCCGGCCGAGGACCAGTGGCTCGCCTCCGAACTGCAGGACAGCGAGAAGGACGTCCACGAGCACGAGCTGGTTGCCGACGCGGTCCGCGACCAACTCGCCCCGCTCGCGGCCTCCATCCGGACAGGAACCCGGACGGTCCGACAGCTCGAGACCGTCCAGCACCTCCGGACGCCGATACAGGCGACGCTGAACCGCGACGAGCACGTCCTCTCGCTGGTCGAGGCGTTACACCCCACGCCGGCGGTCGGGGGGTTGCCCCCCGACGCGGCGCTGCGGACAATCCGGGAGACAGAGGGGTTCAACCGCGGGTGGTACGCCGCCCCGGTAGGGTGGTTCGACGCCGCGGGCGACGGGGCCTTTGGCGTCGCGATCCGGTCGGCGCTGGCCCGCGGGGACACCGCGACACTGTTTGCCGGCGCGGGCATTGTCGCCGACAGCGACCCCGACAGCGAGTGGGACGAACTGCAGCTAAAGTACCGGCCCGTGATGGACGAACTGGAGTGACCCCGTCGTGAGCGCACCGAACCGAAACACCCTGTGGGGACGGGCCATCGCGGAGGAGCTCGCGGCGACGGGTGTCGAGGCGGTCTGTGTCGCGCCCGGCAGCCGGTCGACACCGCTGACGGTCGCGGTCTCCGAGCACCCCAAACTTGAGGTCCTCTCTCATCTCGACGAGCGGTCGGCGGCCTTCTTTGCGCTGGGGCGTGGCCGCAGGACAGCGGCGCCGACGGCGCTTGTCTGTACCTCCGGCACGGCGGCGGCAAACTTCCACCCGGCGATACTGGAGGCCAGCGAGTCCCGGGTGCCACTGCTGGCGCTGACCGCCGACCGACCCCCCGAACTACAGGACAGCGGCGCCAACCAGACCACCGACCAGACGGCCCTCTACGGTGACGCGGTCAGGTACTACCGGACACTCCCGGAGCCCACGCCGGACGCGCGAACGCTCCGCTCGCTGCGGGCGACTGTCGACCGCGCGGTCGCCGAGACGACCGGCTCCCCGCCCGGGCCGGTCCACCTGAACGTCCCCTTCCACAAGCCGTTGGAGCCGGTCGAGGTGTCCGGAGATGTTCCCGAGGCACTCGAGCGCGACCACCCAGAGGCGGCGACCGGACGGGCCGGGCCATTTGTCACCAGGACTGACGGAGAGACCCGGCTGCGGCGTGCGGACGTGCAGGCACTCGCCGGCGCGGTCGAGGGGGTCGACCGTGGGCTGGTGGTCTGTGGGCCGGCCGACCGGCCAACGCCGGCCCGGTCGGCGCTGTGCCGGCTCGCGGAGGCCACCGGCTTTCCCGTGCTCGCGGACCCGCTGTCGGGGCTGCGCTTCGGGGCACACGTCGAGCGGACCACCGTCTGTGGGGGGTACGACTCGTATCTCGACGGGGCGGCGTGGGACGACCCCGAGTTCGTCCTCCGGTTCGGCGCGTCGCCGACCTCGAAGGTGCTCCGGACCTATCTCGCGGCTGCCGACGCCCGCCAGGTTGTCGTCGACCCCGCGGGCGGGTGGCGGGAGGCTACGTTCACCGCCACCGACCTCGTGGCGGCCGACCCGTCACCGCTGGCCGACGAACTCGCCGCCGCGGTCGAGGAGGGTGGTAGCCCTGACTGGCACGGGCGCTTTGCCGACGCCGAGGCCGACTACTGGCCGCTGGTGGCCGAGGCGTGTGAGGAACGACTCTTCGAGGGTGCGGTCCTCCACGAGGTCGCCCGCCGTCTGCCGGACCCCGCGACGCTGTTTGTCTCGAACAGTATGCCTGTCCGTGACCTGGACCGGTTTGGTCGGCCACGGGCCGCCGATGTTCGGGCCCTCGGGAACCGGGGTGTCAGCGGCATCGACGGGGTCACCTCGACGGCGCTGGGCGCCGGCAGCGTGACCGACGACCCGCTCGTGCTCGTGACGGGTGACCTGGCGTACTACCACGATATGAACGGGCTGCTGGCACTGGAGCGGTGTGACGTCGACGCCACGGTCGTCCTCGTCAACAACGACGGCGGCGGTATCTTCCACAAACTCCCGGTCGAGGACTTCGACCCACCCTTTACCGAGCAGTTCAAGACGCCCCATGGTCTGGACTTCGGACCGACCGGTGAGGTCTACGACCTGGAGTTTACCACCGCTGGGAGTCGCGCGGAGTTCACCGACCGCTTCGAGGGGAGTTTCGGCCGCGAAGGGACACAGGTCATCGAGGTGGAGACCGACGGGGAGGCCAGCCACCGCTTTCGCGAGCACCTCCACGACCGGGTCTGTGACGCGGTCTGACCGCTGTCACCGGATGGCGACCCAGACGAGCGCTGACAGCCCCAGCGGCACGCCCGTCGCGACCGCGACGACCGCGCCGCGGACCGAGACCAGTGGGACCCCGAGTGCGACGAGAACGGCCGGCCCGAGGACGAACCAGGTCCCGAAGACGACCATCCCCACCTCCGGGACCGACTGGAGGTAGGCGACGACCCCGAGCGCGCAGCCGGCAACGAGCACCCGCGCGAGCAGCGGGAAGCCCGGGAAGAGCATTCCCCCGACGAGGACCGGGTAGGCGAGAAACGTCGCCGCCAGCAGGGCCAGCGACGGGCCAACCGGGGAGAGACGGCTGCCGTGGACCCCATCCTCGGTACGGTGGACCGCGTACGGCGAGTTCGGGTTCCAGGCCCGGGCGGTGCCCGCCTGCGCCTCCCGGTGACCCGACCACGACGGCGTTCCGACGTGTTCGCGGGCCTCTCTGCTGTCGCTCGGCCCGCCCGGGTCGCCGTCGCCGTGGTGCTCCTGGCGCCCTGCCGTCTCCTGGGCGTCAGGACTGGCCCGCTCACGGTCGGTCTCGGCGGTGGTGGTCCGCCCTGCCCGCTCCGTGCCGGCCGCCTCGAGCCCGAGGTACGCCTCGTGACCCAGCCGGTCGTAGCGGGCCCGCTCGTCCGCGTCGGTGAGGGTGTCACGCGCCTCGATGAGCCGCTGGGTCCGGTCGCTCGCGTCGGCCGCGTCGCTGACATCAGGGTGGGTCTTCTTTAGCCGCTCGCGGTAGGCTTGCCTGATCTCCGCCGTTGACGCCTGTGGCGACACCCCGAGCAGGTCGTAGTAGGTTCCGGTCACTGCCTACCCAGGGGTTGCCGCCGCCGGTAAAAAACCTCTCGCGGTGTCACGGTCACGGGACCCGCCCCTGGCACCGTCTGCCCGACGACGGACCAGGGGTCACGGACCTCTCTCCGCCGAAAAGCACATTCGCTTTGACCCTCGATATCCCTGTATGGGATTCGGTAAGGACTTCCTGAACGGCATCGTCTCCGTTGCGATCAGCGTTGGAATCACCGTCTACCTCGCCGACGACGGCGAGGAGTACGACCTGACCGATATGGCACTGTCGGTTGCGATATCGGCGTTCCTGTCCGGGCTGTTCAGCTCGCGATTCGGCGGCGAGTGACCCGCTGACCCGACTCCCCGGCACCGCTCAGCACCGATGGAGCGACTCCCAGACGAGAACGGGTCGTGGTTCGGCGACAGCGACGGTGACGACGCTACCCAGGTAGTCTGTCACGTCGACATGGACTGCTTCTATGCGGCCTGTGAGCGGCTGCGCGAGCCAGCGTTGCGTGGCGAGCCCGTGGTCGTCGGGATGGGTTACGAGCCGGGGGAATCTGACGGCGCGGTCGCGACCGCGAGTTACGAGGCCCGGGAGTACGGCGTCGAGAGTGCACAGGCCATCTCGACCGCGCTCGAGGCAGTTCCCCGAAAGATCGAGGCGGCGACCGACCCCGACCTGACCGTCGAGGACGCTGGCTTCTACCGGCCGGTCGACATGGCGTTTTACGAGTCGGTCGCGGTCGAGGTGAGGGCGGTACTTCACAGGCGGGCCGAAACGGTCCGGGAGGTGAGCATCGACGAGGCGTATCTGGACGCTGACGGTGTCGGCTGGGGCGATGTCGAGCCTTTCGCCCGCGAACTGAAAGCGGCGGTCAACCGCGAGGTCGGCGTTACCGCGAGCGTCGGCGTTGCGCCGACGATGAGCGCCGCAAAGGTCGCCAGCGACCGCGAGAAGCCCGACGGGCTGGTTGTCGTGGAACCCGGCCAGGTCCGGGAGTTCTTTGCCCCGCTGGATGTCAAGGCGGTCCACGGCGTCGGGCCCGTCACTGCCAGCGAACTCCGGGAGATGGGTATCGGGACCGCCGGCGACCTGGCAGCGGCCGACCCGGACCGGCTGGCCGACCGCTTCGGCGAGCGGGGGCTGGCGGTCCGGCGGTACGCCCGCGGCGAGGACGACCGGGCTGTGGAGCCGACCGGCCGGCCAAAGAGCCTCTCGCGGGAGTCTGCCTTCTCCGAAGCAACCGCAGTGCCCGCCCGCCAGCGCGAGCGTGTACGGACGCTCGCGGCGGCCGTCGCCGCCCGTGCCGAGCGGAAGGGTGTCCTCTACCGGACGATCGGTATCAAGGCTGTCGAGCCCCCCTTCGATGTCAACACCCGCGCCGAGTCGCTGTCGGGACCCGTCGCCGACCCGGACCTCGTCGAGGAGACGGCCCGCTCGCTGTTCGAGGAGTTTGTCGGCGACCCGGTCCGGAAGGTCGGCGTCCGAGTCTCGAACCTCTCCTTTGCCGACCGCGACCAGGCGAGCCTCGACTCCTACGCGGACGCCGGGGACGGCGAGACCGACCCTCCCGACCTCGCCGGCGGGTCCGGGTCGGCCGCCGGTCAGCCGGGACAGCGGTCGCTGTGGGAGTTTTGAGTCCGGTCGGCCCTGGAGTCGGCGGTCAGGAGAGTCCGCCCTCGAGGTTCTCGAGGAGTTTCCCGACGAACAGGCCCAGCCGCGGGGAGACCTCGTCTTCGCCGGTCGGGGTAGCGGGCTGGGCGGCCAGCGTCTCCACGAACCGCTCGGAGTGGGTCATCGCCTGCATCATGTCCACGACGTCGACGGTCAACCCCTCGTCGGAGGTGTCCATCCCCGGGTGGCGCTCCTTCTCCTCC
>JBLGCN010000126.1:0-6482 GCA_047617405.1 Natronomonas sp. | reverse complement strand
GGTGTAGACCCCGTCCTCGGCACACGCCGCGGCGAGGTCACTCAGGTCGAGTACCTCGTTTATTGTCACGCCGAGGTTGCGCAGGCAGGCCCCGTGGACCGGGAGTAGGTAGGTCCCCGCCAGGTCCTCACGGCCGTCGTTGAGGTCCTCGGCGGTCACCTGGTGTTGGACCTTCTCGACGGGGAGATTGTCCCCGGCGATGTAGGGGATATCCATCTCGTCGATGAACTCGACGAGCGCGTCGGAGTACTTCAGCCCCGGCTCGGCCAGGGCGTGCCAGGGCGCCTCGGGGTCGCGGGCACGCTCTATCGAGCCGGTCCGGATGATGAGGATGTCCCGCTCCTGAATCTCGACACCCTGTGCGTCGGCGGTGTCCCGGAGGTCCTGGAGTGTGACCGACTCGTTGAGGTCGAGCCAGCCGTTCTCCCCGCCGCCAAGTTCGCGGCCGACGTCGAGCAACACCCCCCGACCCTGTATCCCCGCGTCGGCGGCGTTCGAGATGTCGGCCCGGGAGAGGGTGTTCACCTCGTCGACCGCGGCCGCCTCCTCCTCGCCGGCGTCGGACGGACTGAGCCCCGTTACCGGGAGGTCGTAGGACCGCGTCGTTGCGGATGTCTCTGCCGAGAAGCCATTGTACAGTTGCTCGTCGGCCTGGTCGACGGTCCCGTCGTCGTTGGTGTCCCGGTCGGCGAACCAGCCATGACCCAGGGCGTCGACGTGAGAGGTTCCCTGGAGATACAGCGGCGCGTCGAAGCGGTCGTCCGCAAAGCGCATCCCCGCGTTGTCGTCGGCGTTGCGCCAGTCGGCCGTGTTGTCCTTCCGGGCAGGGAATCGGCCCGGAAAGGCCGGGTCGCCGGTGTCCGTCGTCGGGAACTCACCCTGCCCGACCAGCGCGTCGATAGCCTCACCCGTCATCGGCGTCTGGAGTGTGAACCGTTCGATGTTCTCCGGGCCGCCCTCCATCACTGCCTCCATCCCCCGGAACATCTCCTCGCTGCCGAGTTCGTTGAGCATCCCGAGTTCGTCCTCCTCGCCCCACCGCCCCCAGTTGTCGGGCATATCCGCGAGCAACCGGCCGGCCGGCGAGAGGTCGGCCTCCTGTGCCGCCGCTGTTCCGGGTCCCAGCCCAACTGCGGCCGCCGCCGCCGTCACGCCCATCCCCTGGAGGAACCGTCGTCGCTGTACTGAACTGTCCGTCTCGTCGGTCTCCGTGCGCGTGGTTTCCTCGGTCATACCTGCGTTCTATCCGTGAGAAACGGTCTCACTGGACACGGAAATGTCCGAGCCGGCTGATATAAACGTATCTGTATGGCTCAGTGTCTTCCATCGCAGTTCCGGACCGCTCGGTGCCGTGCCTGTCACTCACAGGCGCTGAGAGTCTTGCCGTAACTCTCAGTTATAAGAGTCTGTAGATATATGAGTGTGAAGTATGACCGACGGACAGAAGCCGGACCCGCGCGGCTTTGGGACCCGGTGTGTCCACGCGGGCGCAGACCCGGACCCGGCGACGGGTGCGCGGGCCCCGCCGATCCACCAGACCACCTCCTACGTCTTCGAGGACGCCGACCGCGCGGCGGACCTCTACGCGCTGGAGACGGAGGGTGACGTCTACTCCCGCTTTGACAATCCGACCGTGGCGACGCTTGAGCGCCGACTGGCCGACCTCGAGGGTGGGACGGCCGCCGTGGCCACGGGTTCGGGGATGGCCGCGCTGGACGCCGCCACCTCGGTCCTGGCCGCGAACGGCGACAACGTCGTCTCGGCGGCCTCGCTGTACGGCGGCACCCACTCCTATCTCACCAACATGGCGAACCGTCGTGGGGTCGAGACCCGGTTTGTCGACACGCTCGACCCCGACGCCTACGCCGCCGCAATCGACGACGACACCGCCTACGTCCACTGCGAGACGCTGGCGAACCCCTCCCTGGTCACCCCGGATATCGAAGCAATCGGCGCGGTGTCACACGACCAGGGTGTGCCGCTGTTCGTCGACAACACCTTCGCAACACCCGCGCTCTGTCGGCCGCTGGAGCGGGGGGCGGACCTCGTCTGGGAGTCCACCACAAAGTGGCTCCACGGCTCCGGGACGACCCTCGGGGGCGTACTCGTCGACGGCGGGTCGTTCCCCTGGGGGGAGTATCCCGCGCGGTTCCCGGAGGTCGGCGGCGAGAACCCCGCCTTCGGGGTGAACTTTGCCGACCGATTTGGCGACCGCGCGTTCGCGGTCGCGGCCCGCCAGCGCGCCGTGCGCAGCCTCGGTGACGGGCAGAAACCCTTCGACGCCTGGGCAACCCTCCAGGGCGTCGAAACCCTCGACCTGCGAATAGAGCGACACTGTGAGAACGCGATGACTGTCGCCGAACACCTCCGTGACCACCCCGATGTCGCGTGGGTCACCTACCCCGGACTCGCCGGCCACGAGACCCACGACACCGCGGGCGACTACCTCGATGGCGGGTACGGCGGGATAGTCACCTTCGGGCTGGTGGGGGGGTACGAGGCCGGCAAGACCCTCTGTGAGGAGACCGACCTCGCACAGTTCCTCGCAAACGTCGGGGACGCGAGGACGCTGGTTATCCACCCTGCCTCGACCACTCACGCACAGCTCTCGGCGGCGGACCAGCGGGCCTCGGGGGTGACGCCGGACCTGGTCCGCCTCTCGGCCGGCATCGAGGACGCCGCCGACATCGTCGCCGACCTCGACCGGGCAATCGAGGCAGCCGGCCGATGAACGTCGACCGTGGGACCGTCTCGCTGGGGACCGTCGAGTTCGAGTGTGGCCGCTCGGTGCCCGACCTGGAGGTGGCTTACGAGGCCTACGGGGAGTTTACCGGCGAGAACGCGGTGCTGGTCTGTCACGCCCTGACCGGCAGTCAGCACGTCGCCGGCCACGACCGGGAGACCGACACGGCGGGCCAGGCCCGGGCCTGGTGGGACGACATTGTCGGCCCCGGCAAGGCGGTCGACACCACCGAGTACTATGTGGTCTGTGCCAACGTCCCCGGGTCCTGTTACGGCACGACCGGCCCACCCGCCGAGAACCCCGAGACAGGCAACCCCTACGGGACGGACTTCCCCCCGGTGACCGTTGCCGACTGGACCGGAGCCCAGCGACTCCTGCTCGACGAACTCGGGATCCCACATCTCCACGCGGTCGTGGGCGGGAGTGTCGGCGGGATGAACGTCCTCGAGTGGGGGAAACGACACCCCGACCACGTCGGCAAACTCGTCCCGGTCGCCGCCGCGGCCCGGCTGGACCCGCAGTGTCTCGCGCTCGACGCCATCGCCCGCCGCGCCATCACGACCGACCCGAACTGGCAACGCGGGGAGTACTACGGCGAGGAACCCCCCAACGACGGGTTGGCGCTCGCCCGCCAGGTCGGTCACGTCATGTACCTCTCGAAGGACTCCATGGCACAGCGGTTCGGCCGCCGTGCCGCCGGGCGCGACGCCGTCCGTTCGTTCCCGACCGACCCCGCGGGCGGCTTCTTCCCCTACCGAGACGTCGAATCCTACCTCGACTACAACGCCGACCGCTTTGCCGACCGCTTCGACGCCAACAGCTACCTCTACCTCACGCGGGCGATGGACAACTACGACCTCGCGGAGGGGTTTGACTCCGACGCCGAGGCACTCGGCGCCTTCGACGGCGAGGTGCTCGTGATGTCCTTTACTGCCGACTGGCACTTTACTGTCGAGCAGGCAACGGCCCTCGCCGGCGCGGCCCGCGAGGCCGGCGCCGATGTCGCCCACCACGTCGTCGACTCCGACCACGGCCACGACGCCTTTCTCGTCGAGCCCGGAAACGTCGGTCCGCCGCTGTCGGACTTCCTCGCCGAGGGTGTCGCCGGCACCTCGGTCACGGACGCCAACGACACGCCCGCGACAGGCGGCCCCGTTCCGGCCCGCAGCCCCGACACGGAGTAACAGGCCGTGGCACCGACCCCCAGCGCGCCGAAGGCGGACACCTATTACTGGCAGGAGGACTGACCCACCGGTGTGCACGTTGTCGTCTTCGGCGCGGGGAGTCTGGGCAGCCTCGTCGGTGGCCTGCTCGCCCGCACACACCAGGTCACGCTCGTGGGCCGGGAGGAGCACGTCCGGGCGGTCCGTGCCGACGGGCTCCGGCTGACCGGCGGCGTCGACCTGACCGTCCACCCTGGGGCCCGAACCGACCCGCCCGCGAGCGCCGACCTGGTGTTGGTCACGGTCAAAGCCTTCGACACCCCCGACGCCGCCGCGGCGCTCACGGCGATGGACGACGCCGGCACGGTCCTCTCGCTGCAAAACGGGATGGGCAACGAGGAGACGCTGGCGGCCACGCTCCCGTGCCCGGTGCTCGCCGGCACCACCGACTTCGGCGCACAGCGGACGGGCCCGGGTGTCGTCAGGTGCAACGGCGTCGGGGAGGTTACCCTTGGCCCCCCTGCGGGAGGGGTGTCACCGGTTGCCCGGCGGGTCGGCGAGTGCTTTCGCGATGCCGGGGTCGACGCGACGGTTACCGACGACATGCCCCGTCGGCTCTGGACGAAGCTGGCCGTCAATGCGGGGATCAACCCAGTCACGGCGCTCGCCCGGGTCGACAACGGAGCCGTCCTGGCGGAGCCACTCGCCGGGACGGCCCGGGCGGCCGCCCGCGAGACTGCGAGGGTCGCGGCCGCCGCGGGCGTCGACCTCGAGCCCGGGGCGGCGGTCGCTGCGGTGGAGGGGGTCGCCCGTGACACCGCCGGTAACGTCTCCTCGATGCGTCAGGACGTCGAGGCCGACCGCCGCACGGAGGTCGGTGCGATCAACGGCTATGTGCGTGAGCGGGCCACGGAGCCGGTCCCGGTCAACCGGACGCTGGCGGCGCTTCTCAGCGGCCGGGAGGCAGAAAAATCGGGAGCGAGTGACTAGAACGGGGCTTCGGGGCCTTCGTCGTCCTCGACGTCGCCGCCACGGGTCTCGCCGGGGAAGGAGGGGCTCATCCCGTCCGCACCGCCGGACATCCCTTCGTTGCCGCCCATGCCGGTCGAGGCGTGGACCGTCTCGATCTCGGGGATCTCCTTCGTCATGCGGGTCTTGATCGCCTGGATAGTCATCGGGGAGATGCCACACCCCGAGCAGGCGCCGCCGAGCTGGATGGTGACGTTGCCGGTCTCGCGGTCGATCTCCTGGATGGCTGCGCTACCGCCGTGCATCTGGATCTGCGGGAAGTTCCGGCGGAGGAAGTTCGTGATCTGCTCGCGCAGGTCGTCCTCCGACTGGGTGTCTGTGCTCATTGTACCACCCAGTAGCGCGTCGGCAGTCATAGACCTTTGGACTCGCGTAACTGGTGCAGGCCAGCAGGGACCGTTGCTCGAAGCGCCGCCGGCTCGCCCAGTCCCGCCCGGAGGTTTTTGCCCGAGGGCGTGAAGTGTGGGTATGACCCTCGACCCCGTCCACGTCGACGGTATCGCAGAGCTCGCGGGCCGTGTGGGCCGGACCGTGGACGACCGCGACCACGGTGAGGCCGCCGCGGCCGCCTGGGCGTTTCTCGACCCGCTGTACGACGACGGCGAGACGGTGCTCGACCCCCTCGGCGAGCACCGCCGCCGGACGGTGGCTATCGAGGATATCGCGCTGACGGACTCCCCGTTTCCCACCCAGCACGGCCTCGATGCGGGGACGATCAACCCGACGACATTCAAGAACGGGCTGGTGCTCGACGTCTCCCAGGCCGCGATGGCCGCCGAGCCCTCCGACGTCGAGCTACACCGCGGCCGGACTATCGTGATGACCGTCCACACCAACGACCGGACGGCCGCGCCGAGCGCGGAGGGGTGGCGTGGCGGCGACCGTGGCTACGCCCGCCGCCGGGTGCTACACGCCCCCCGGGTCGACCGGTACGAGCAGACGGTCGTCCACGCGCTGGCGCTGTATCTCGCCGAGAGCGAGCACGCCCTCGCGCAGGCCGACGTCGTCGAGGACCTGCTGGTGCTCGACGGCCCGCTCTATCCCACAGGCCTGCTGAAGTGGGGGGAACGGGACCCCGAACTCCGGCGGCTGCTCACCGACGAGAAACAGCCACAGGACGTGCTCGCGAACTATCTCGAACTCGTCGAGACGTTCGTCGAGCGTGATATCCCGCTCGTGGGCTTTGTCAAGAACTCGGCCTCGAAGGGCATAACACGGCTGCTCCGGGAGAGGACCGGGGCGCCCTGGGTCGACGATGACGCCTTCTTTCGACGGGTGCTCGAACGGCCCGACGGGGACGGTGAGCCGAGGACCGATGCGCTGACCTTCACCGGGTGGTTCCGCTCGCGGCTGGGGACCGACGCCGCGCTCGGCTGTGGGGAACTCGCGGTACCCCACGAACGCAGTCTCGAGCCCGAGGCATACGAGGTCACCTTCTTCGTCGTCTACGACCCCCGGGACGACCTGGTCTACCGTGTCGAGGCGCCCTACGCGTTCACCCGCGACACGGACCTGCGGACGGACCTGACCACCCACCTGCTGTCGGA
>JBLGCN010000125.1:0-6485 GCA_047617405.1 Natronomonas sp. | reverse complement strand
GATGACCCCCTCCCCGGTGACCCGCATCGCACCGTACCCCATCCGGTGAACCGTCGTCTCGCCGCCGATGTCGAACGTCTCGCTTGCGTTCATCGACCCGGAACTCGGGTGGGACCGGCAAAAACCTACGGTCCGCCCGGTGACGGCTATCGCCACCTCAGGCGGAGAGTCGCCGCCGCACCCGTCGTTGCCGGTACCGGAGCCCGGCGATGGCGGCCAGCACCACCAGCCCGCCGACAAAGCAGGCCAGCCCGGCCAGTACGGCCGGGTCGACGGCACCGGCGGCCTCGGCCCCGCTCGCGGCGGCGTCCTGGACACGCTCGGCGGACATGCCACCCCCGCCGTCCCCCGACCCCGAGGCCGGCACAGGCACGTCGACGACCTGGCCGGTCACGGCCGCGACCAGCAGGCTGGCGAGTGCCACCAGCCCGACCGAGCCGACCACACGCCTGAGCAGCGACCGTAGCGACCGCGAGCGGTCCTCCCCGGCAAAGAGCACGAGCGCCTCGTCGGCGGGCGCGTAGACCGTCATCTCGGTCCCCCGCTCGGAGTATCAGGTGTCGACGGGCTCGACCAGGTCGACGTTCCGGAGCTTTTCGAGGTGGTACTGTGTGTTCTGGACGGACGTGTCCGTCACCTCCGCCAGGTCCGAGGCGGTCTGCGGCTCCCCGTGCAGCGCCGAGAGGACCTGCCGTGTGGTCCCCGAGGCCAGCGCCCCGAAGACCTCGTCCGCTCGCTCGTCGTCCATGTCGACCAGCCGGGGCTCGCGGTCGCCGAGGTCGACCGACGACCGTAACGGAAAGACCTGACCCATACCTGTCCCTGTGTCCGGGGCCCGTATAGCCGTGCTGTAGGCACAAACGGCCGTTTGAGTCTCGGTGCGGCGGTGTCTCGGCCCCCTCGGGCCCGGGAATCCGCCACGTTGAAGCCACCCGGCCGCCAGCCTTGGCACATGACGCGCTCGGTCTGGCTAAAGGCAGACGACGAGGTCGGCGACTGGGAGGCCCGCAAGCGACGGATCACGGCCGGGCTGGAGGCCGGCGTCGACTGGGTGCTCGTCGACCGACGAGATGTCGACCGGGTCCGGGAACTCGGCGAGGTCAACGTCGCGGCCTTTGGCGGGGGCGACGTTCACGTCATGGATGCCGAGGAGCAAGGGGGACCGAACCCGGACGCGACCGTCGTCGGCAAGGACGGCGAGGGTGACGGCACCGTCGACCTGCCCTCAGACCTCTCGGGCTCCGCGGACCTCTCGGCGCTACGGGCCGACGGTGCACAGGGTGGCTACGTCCGCATCCGCGACGAGACGTACGAGGCTTTTGCGGAGGCCGTTGCCGGCGAGGCCGACCACACCCTCGTCGTCGGCGAGGACTGGCGGATCATCCCGCTGGAGAACCTGATCGCCCGGATCGGCGAGGAGACGACGCTCGTCGCGGGTGTCCGGACCGCCGAGGAGGCCGCGACGGCCTACGAGACCCTGGAGATCGGGGCCGACGCGGTCCTGCTCGACACCGACGACCCCGGCGAGATCCGCCGGACCGTCGAGACCCGGGATGCCGTCGACCGGGAGACCCTCGACCTGGAGTACGCCGAGGTGACCGAGGTCGAGCAGACCGGCTCGGCCGACCGGGTCTGTATCGACACCGGCCAGATGCTGGACCACGACGAGGGGATGCTTGTCGGCTCGATGTCCCGAGGGCTCTTTTTCGTCCACGCCGAGACCGCCGAATCGCCCTACGTCGCCTCCCGGCCGTTCCGGGTCAACGCCGGCGCGGTCCACGCATACCTCCGGGTCCCAGGGGGCGAGACGACGTACCTCTCGGAGGTCGGCAGCGGGACGGAGGCCCAGGTGGTCGACACTGACGGCGACACCCGCGAGGCTGTCGTCGGCCGCGCGAAGATCGAGAAACGGCCGATGTTTCGTGTCCAGGCCGAGACCGACGACGGCGACCGGGTCGAGACCCTGCTACAGAACGCCGAGACGATCAAGGTCCACACCCGTGAGGGCCGCACCGCCGTCACTGACCTCGAACCCGGCGACGAACTGCTGGTCTACGCCGAGGATACCGCCCGCCACTTCGGCGAGGCCGTCGAGGAGTCGATCATCGAGAAGTGACCCGGCCGAACGGACCCGCTACTTGAGTTCAGTCGTACACCACTGACAGAACTCGATGTCCTCGTCGACCTCCTTCCCGCAGTTCGGGCAGGTTGCCTCGTCCTCCGACCCCTCCTCGCCGCTCCGTTTTGCCATCAGATACGCGTCCAGGACGTTCAGCAGCGTCATCGCCAGGATTGTGATGCTGATAGTCAGTGGCAGCGCCTGGGCAGCGCTCATCGCTGCACTCACCGACAGGGTGGAGGGGTAGACCTCCGGCGGAACCAGCAGCGCTGTCGCGGTGATGATCGAGAGAAACCACAGCAGGGCACGTCCCCACAGCCGGAGGTAGACGTGGCCGAGTCCGGGGTAGAACACCGAGAGCAGCGCGGCTAGCCACGGCCGCTTGCCCGTCGACTCCGGCGAGTCCGCCGGGTCTGCCGAGTCAGTCTCCACTACTGGATGGTCGGTTGTCACCGCGTGTTGAATCTTCCGCCCGCTCGACGCCGAGGCCCTCGACCAGCCCCGCGAGCGTTGCCAGGTCGTACTGGCCGGGGGCGGTTGCCCCGGCCGGGTCTACGGGCGCGTAGCCGACCCGGGAGCCGTACACCGGCGCGACCGCCCGGGAGTGCCGGCCCGCCGCCCCCATCGCCATCGTCGCCACCCGCTGTCCGTCGCGGGCCGCCGCCCGGGTGACCGCCAGCAGGTCCAGCACGTCGTCGGCTGACGCCGCAGTGACGGCCAGCTTGGCGATGTGGCCGTGCTCGCCGGCCCGCGCGAGCAGGTCCGCCATCCGCTCCCGGTCGGGTGTCGTCCCGAAGTCGTGGACCGACACGAGGGGTGTCACACCCCGTTCGCGGGCGGCATCACGAACACGAGCGGCCGAGTGGGCGGTGTCCGGTTCGTCGCCGACATCCTCCGCCAGCGCCGCGAGTTCTAGGTCGACTGCCGCAACGCCTGGCTGCTCGATAGCGGCCACTAGCCGGTCCAGCCGTCGTGACGTGTCGGCGGCCTCACCTCCCTCCCACACGACGCGGTTTGTCACGAGCAGCGGGAGTTTACCGTCGTAGGCGCGGAGCTGGGCCATCGGCTCGGTTGCCAGGTCCAGCCGGAACTCCACGACGTCGGCGTGCTCGCGGGCTGCAGGCTCGTCGGCTAGGTCTGCCGTGCTGGCGGCGAGTACGAAGCCCCCGAAGTCCATACCCTATCCTCGACTCTGGCTCACAAAAAGCCGCGGTCCTGTCCCGTCACCGGCACTCCTCCTCAGGTTTATTAGCCGCCGCCCTGAACAACCCGGTCGGAGTGAGCAATGTCCGACAGAGACCTGGAGGACTTCCTCATCCTCCGCTCGCTAGAAGAACCGATCACCGAGGAGGAACTGGCGGCGGCCGGCGAACAGTCCGGCGACGCCCTGCAGGAACTGCGGGACGAGGGCGTCGGCATCCGGTGGGTCGAATCCGAGGTCCTGACCGACGAGGAGGCGATGGTTACGGGGACGTTCTGTCACTATCAGGCTGAGAGCGAGGAGGCCGTCCGTGAACACGCCGACCGCGCCGGCCTGCCCGCTACGCGGGTCGACCGCCGCGGCGAACCGCTTGAAGGTGAGTGACCTGTCCACCGCGCCACACGACACTACCGGTGGCTATACCCCCGGCAGGTCCTGTTCGGCCTCGAGCAACTCGTGGTGCCGGCTGGGGAGTGACCTCCGAGATATCCGTGACGTCGCTGACAGTGGCCTGCGTCGTCCTCTCGTCGGTGAGCAAGGCGGCGTAGACCGCGGCGGCGAGGCCGACGGGGGACTTGCCGGAGTGGACGCCCTGTTCTTTGACCTTCCGGAGGGGTTGCCGGGCGCGGCGTTCGGACCCCTCGGAGCGGTCAAGCTCCGAGGCAAACCGTGGCATGTAGCTCTCGTAGTCGGCGGGTTTGAGATCCAAGCCGAATTCGCGTGCGACGTAACGGTATGTCCGGGCGACCTCCGACTTTCCGACGCGGGAGACACCGGCACTCTCGTCGAGGCTACGTGGGACTTTTTCTCTCTCTCCGTGGAGTCGAAGGCACGCCACTCGGGGCCGCGGCCGACCTCGCCGTCCTCGGCGACCAGCCCACACCCCGTACACACCGTTTCGCCGCGCTCCCCGCCGGCGACGACGTTCCCGCCACACTCCGGGCACGCCAGCGACTCGTCCGCTGTCTCCTCCTCGGTCTCCTGAGTCTGTATCCGCTCGGTCATCGTGTCGGATCCGCCGAGGGGGCACCCTGGCCCCTCTCCAAGCTACGTTACAGCTATTTGATCCGGTCGAACCTGACTTAACAACTCTGTTACTGACAGGTATCAGAGGTGTTATTGGCCGCCTTTCATCAGGATTCCGAGCACGGTTGACCGATTCGGATGTCTCAGTCCTGTGGGCTGGCGTCGACCTCGCGGCTCTCCTCGACGGCCGCTGTCAGCGAGACGTTCAACAGCGCCATCGACCCGAGACCGCCGGCGACGGTGACCAGGTTCTTGACAGCGTGGTCGACCACCGCCACCGACAGGGCGGTAACCGCCCCCACCGGCGTCAGCGCGGCCACGAGCAGCGTGAAGGCCCCCTCGTAGAGCCCGACGCCGCCGGGCGAGAGCGGGAGGACCTTCGCGAGGTTCCCGACGCTGACCGCGAGAAAGGTGACTGCCACGAGCACACCCGGTGCGAGCGCCACATCGAAGGCCAGCATCACGACGACCGCAACCGCGACGTCGAGCGACCACACCAGCAGGCTGGTCACGCTCACGCGGACGAAGACCCCGCGGTCACGGGCGACCGTCTGGACGTCGCCGGCAAACTGTTCGAGGACGCCGGCCACGTAGTCGGCGTAGGCGTCGGAGCTGAGGCGGGTGACGAGCCGCCGGGCGTAGTTACGCTCCGAGCGCGCGCTGACGACGATGAGCAGGGTGACGGACACCGCGACGGTCCCGACGGCCGCGGCGACGACGAGCGCCGTCTGCCCGGCCGCTTCGGTGTCCCCACCCACACCCTCGGCCAGTGCTGTCACGAGGGCGCCGGCGTCGCCGGTCACGACGAGTCCCCCCAGCACTGTGCCCGCCAGGACGGCGATGGTCAGCAGGTCGAACACCCGTTCGACGGCGAGTGACGCGAACCCCGACGGGTACGGGATCCCGCGGCGGGCCTTCACCACGTAGGCGCGGACGCCGTCACCGGCCCGCGCCGGGAAGACGAGATTGCCGGTCTGGCTGATGAACACCGCACCGGTCAGGAACGTCCACCGCTCGCGGTAGCCGATGGCCGCGAGGATATCCCGGTACCGGAGCCCTCGAAGCGGCCACGAGAGCAGGTAGACGACCCCGCTCGCCGCGACCAGCGTGGGGTCGGCACTCCCCAGCCGGTCGACGACCGCGGCGGGGTCGAGATACACCGTCATCAGCGCGAGCGCCAACACGACAAGCACAGCTCCGCCGGCCAGACTCACCCGCGGAGTGAGTCGCGGGCTGACGCTGAGCTGCCACCAGGTCCGGACGACCTGGCTCCCCATCCCGAGGACGTCCCGGACGATATTCACCGTCGAGTCGGCCTGTGGCTCCCAGCCGACAGGGAACTCCTTCACCCGGTAGCCCGCCCGCTGCGCCCGAACCAGCACCTCGGTGTCCCAGAACCAGTGGTCGTCCTCGACGTCCGCAAGCAGCGCGAACAACGCCTCGCGGTCGAAGGCTTTGAACCCACACTGGTGGTCCCGCACCCTCGACCGGAGCACGAGCCGTACCAGCCTGTTGTACCCCAGGCTCGGGACGCCCCGCGTGGCCGGTCGGTCGGCCTCGCTGTCGGGCAGCCACCGCGACCCCGTCGCGAGGTCGTACCCCATCGAGCGGACGCTCTCGACCAGCTCCTCAAGATGGTCCATGTCCGTCGCGAGGTCGGTGTCGAGATACGCCAGTGTCTCCCCTCGGCTCTCCCGGAAGGCTCGTTCCAGTGCGCCGCCCCGACCCAGCCGCTCGTCGCCGTGGACGTGTCTGACGGGCTCGTGCTCGTGGGCGAGACGGTCGGCGACCGCCGGCGTCCGGTCCTCACAGCCGTCCTCGGCGACGACCACCTCGTAGCTCTCCGCCGGCAGAAACGAGGCGAGCATCTCGAGGGTGACCTCGACGGTCTCCTCGATTGTCCCTTCCTCGTTGTAGGCGGGGAGGACGACACTCACCTCGATATCGCTCATTAGGCCCGAATTCTGCGAGAACAGGCAAGTAGCTTCTGTTTACCGGCACCGTACCCGACAGCCAACCACGCCGAGTGCACCGCCGCCGGCGTCAGTCGGCGCCCTCCGGCGACCCGGTGGTCGCGAAGGGGCCGATCGACTCGACGCCGACCTCGCGGACCGACCTGTACGGCCGGTCGACGACGAT
>JBLGCN010000124.1:0-6498 GCA_047617405.1 Natronomonas sp. | reverse complement strand
CTGCCGACGAACCGCCCACGAGGTTCTTTAAATGCAAGGACTGTGGCAACCGCTGGCGGGAGTACAGTTGAAAACGCCCGCGGATGATGTCGGAGCCGAGCGGATTAGTACATCCTCAGCCGCACCGGCGGCATAGCGTTCACGCGTCGGGCGCTGTTGCAAGCGCCCGGGGTCGCCGGAGTGTCAAACGACCACTGTAGCTTCCTGAACACACTTTACCCGACGCTCGAAAGCCGTCATAATGAGACGGCGACACCTGCTCGCGCTCTGTGGGGCCGGCCTCGCCGGTCTGGCAGGGTGTGCGTCCGACCAGCCGACCGCCGACACCGCAACGACACCGGACCGGTCCTCGTCGACCGGCTCGCTGGCGGCGTCGGTCCTGGCGCTCCAGCCCGCGGTCGTCACCCTTGCGACGCCGGACTCGCTCGGGGTCTCCGGCGAGCCCGACACACAGTATCTCTTTCTTTCGGTGTCGGTCACGGCCGAGGACCCCCCGGCCCGCCCCGCGCTCACCGTCCGGTTCGACGGCGACGAGTACGGTCCCCTCGAGACGGAGGAACCCAGGGAGTTCTGGCGGCGCTACCACGACGAGCGGAGCCGGTACGACGCCGACAGCGGCGAGGGGTGGGTCTGCTTCCCGCTGCCGGCGACCGGCGCGCCCGAGGGGGCCGGCCTGACCTGGTCGGGCAACGTCTGGAGCCCCCCGCCGGACGTCCGGGCGCGGTTGGCCGCCGAGTCGCCGCCGCTGTCCGTCTCGTGGTCGGTCCCGGACTCGGTCGAGGCAGGTTCGGCGCCGGCAATCGAGGTTTCGGTCACCAACGAGGGCGAGCGCGCCGGCCGGTTCGTGGGGGTGCTGAACCGCTCGGGGCCGCGGGTCGCGTACGCGCCCGCCGCCTCGGAGTCCCGGCTGGTCCCGGCCGGCGGAACCGAGACCTGGGCCCCCGAGACAGATGTCCTGGGCGACGCGGGGGAGTGGTCGGAGACAGACGGCCCGACGGAGGCGACATATCACCTGCACTGGCCCGGCGACCGGGCACAACAGCGTACCACGGTGTTGCCGGCAGACTGAGCGACAGGCCGGCCGTATAGTCACAGGCCACCGAACCGTCCGACCCCCGTCTCCGGAGGCGAGCGGGGTCCGACTGTGGGCCTCACTCGTGGTCACGGCCCGCCCGGCGACGGGTCAGGCGACGACCAGCCAGGCGACAAAGACAGCCACCCCCCCGACGAGCGTGCTCGCCACGGCGTGCATGCGGAGCCGGTCGAGCTGTGCGTGGGAGTGTTCGGACAGCGAGCAGACCGTATCGACCTCGCCACCGACCTCACACGAGGGCAAAAAGTCCATCGCGACGTGGAGGAAGATGCCGGCGGCAAAGCCAAACACCGCGGCGTTGAGGGCGGCAATCTCGGGGACGGGGAGGAGTGCGGCGGGGATCGCCGTCAGCCCGACGCCCGCGGCGGGCAACAGAAGTGCGGAGACGGGTAGCCCGCCGCTGCGCAGGCGGTGGGCGGCCGCGTAGCCCGCCGGACCCTTGTGAGAGACGATAGCCACCCCGAGCAACAGCCCGACTTCGGGCATCGCGCCGTAGACGAGCCCGATGATCGCCCCGGCTGCGAGCGCGTGCGCGGAGATCTGTGCGGCCGTCAGGTCCAGCCCGATGTCGACGTGCCCGAGCCGGTGGCCGATGATGTGAGCGGCGTACCCGAGCAGCAGACCGGTGGCGACACCGAACCCGCCGACCCGAGGCGAGAGCCCGACCGCCTGTGGCAGCAGAAACACCGCCGAACTGGCAACCATCGCCCCGCTCGCGAGTCCGTACCCCCAGATGAGCCGAACGGGGTAGGATGTTGAGGCGCGTGCGCCCGCGAAGGCGCCGGTCGCCATCGCCACGAAGGCAACCCACGCGATGACGGTCACCTTCCCTACGCCTGCGGCGAGCCCGACCGCCGACAGCGTAACCAGCGAAACCGTCGCGACGAGCCCGAGCGGGGAGAGCCGGCCGAACGGGTTATTAACTGAGAGACGCTCGTTAATACTCATTACCGGGATCGAGTAGGTGTCTCTGTATAACAGTGTCGGTCAACCCGGCCTTTGCGCGCCGACCGACGGCTGGCAAAAGCCTAAGCGGTCGTGCGCCGAGAGATAGTGTATGGCAGATTCCGAGCCACCGATGACGCGCTTTCCCGTCCCGGACATCGAGGAGTTACCCGCGGACCTGCGAGAGCGTATTGAGACGGAGACCGAGGAGGCGGGGTTCACGCCAAACGTCTTCCCGGCGATGGCCTACCGGCCACAGCAGGCCCGTGCGTTTCTCGATTACCACGACGCGCTGCTCGAGGAGACCGCGCTCGAACGGGAGGAGGTCGAGATGATCGTCGTCGCCATCAGCGGTGTCAACGACTGTCTGTACTGTGTCGTCGCCCACGGGGCGTTGGTACGGGTCTACACACAGGCGCCGCGGCTGGCCGACCAGCTCGCGACCGACTACCGCACCGCCGAGGTCAGCGAGGAACACCGTGCGATGCTAGACCTGGCGGTCAAACTGACAGAGGACCCTGCCGCCGTCGAGGAAGCGGATATCGAGAGGGTGCTCGACCACGGCTTCAGCCGGGAGGCCGTCTGGGATATCGGTGCCGTCACCAGCTTTTATAATCTCTCGAACCGGATGGCACACCTCGCCGATATGCGCCCCAATCAGGAGTTTTACGAGATCGGACGCGGCCAGAGCTGATAGGCTGACTCCAATCCCAGTGCCCGACCCGCCGCACAGCGACAGAGTGGACGCCGTACCCGAAACGCGACCGGTCCAGCACCACCGCACGGAGACCGACGAGTGTGCCCGGCGTCGGGGGGCGGAACAGGTACCTCGCCGACAGGTGCGGAGGCGACGGCGGCCTGCCTGCGCTACACCCCGACAGGTCGAAGTCGGCTCGCCACGAAACAGGGTCACACACTGATGGGCCAGCCCGCACTCATCGCGAGCCAGTCCGGACGGGTCACCCCCGGCCTGCCGGCGCTCGTCACCGCCGGCGGGGCTGATTCGACCGCAACGGTCGTCACAGAGCGGGCGGAGGACGGCCAGTACTACCTCTCCCCTGCGACACTTGAGGAGGTCGAACAGCGTGCGAGCGCTCTCGACGACGACCCGCTGACCCTCGTTGTCGACGGCACACCACACCCGGGACAGCTTGTGGACCTGCAGGCGCGGCTTGAGTCACTCACGGTCGTCGATAGACGCAGAGCCGTCTGGGAGCGCCTCGCGGACACAAACCCGGTGGCAGACGCGCGTGTCGCCCTCCGGCGGGCACGGCTCAACCGCCGCCGAGTCGCCAACGCACAGCGCGACGCGGCGACAGAGGGCCCGTCCGGGACGAGCGGAGCCCTCGCCGAGAGCGAGACACGGCTTCAGCGGCTGCGCGACGCGCTGGAACGGGAGCAGGAGAGCGCCCGACGGCGTGTTCGAACAAGCCACACCGGTGTCGACGCCAGGGTGGTGCTGGTGGGTCGGGTCGGGGCCCCGACGACAGCCCTCTGGGCGACACTCACCGGCCAGTCCGCCACACCAGCCCCCGGAGAGCCGACACGACCGAGGACGGCGGCAACGGATATCGGGCCACACACGCTTGCAGTCACCGACACACCCGGCATACCGGGGACGGACGGGCTGCCCGACTGGCTGACGGCGGTGGTTCCTGGCCTCGTCACGGCGTTCAAACAAGCCAGGTGTGCGCTCGTGGTCGGCGAGCAGCAGGCAACCCTCGGACAGGCCGTTGCCCGGCGATTCGACCTCGCCTGCCGGTCACTCGACGAGGCCACACCCACAGCGGTGCAAACTGCGGTCGCGGACTGTCTCGGGACGGTCACCTACGCAGTTCGACTCCCGTACACCGACGAGGCGCACGCGCTGGTAGCGGCCCTCCACGACGAAGCCACCGTCTCGACGGTCGAGTACGAGGACGCAATCTACCTCCGTCTTGAGGCGCCCCGGGCAGCCGACAGCGAACTCCGCCGCCGTATCTCCGCGGCCGGTGGCGAGACGAAGCCCCTCGATGCGGACGGCTGACCCCCCCCTTTGTGACACGGGACGTAACCGACGACCGACGACCCGGGCAGAGCGCGGACACCCGGCCTGCTCGGTTGGCCGGTCAGCAGGCTCAGGGCCGGCACGGCGGACAGTGAGCACGCGGGCCGACCGGCTCCGGCCCTGAGCTCCTGCCCTCGCCGAGTTGCCGACGATGCGGTCGGTTAATGTGTCCCGGGACCAACCTAACGTATGTTGTTTGTCTGTGGGCTCGCCGCCGGGACCGGGACGACCGGGACGCTCTACGGGCCACAGGAGACCCCTCCCTCGTACGACGGGGCGCCGACCGTGAGCGCTCCATACACCTGGGTCTGTGACGCGTTTTACCGCGTCGAATCGGGCGGACAGCGCCTCGAAACCGACAACGGCACCGTTCAGGTAGCGTTCGAGCGACCCACCGTCCAGGGGTTCGAGGACCAGGCGCAGGCTATCGCCGGCGCGAAGGCACATATCCGTCGCCAGTTTGCCCGTATCGGTATCGACCGGGAGCCGGACTTCTACGTCGATACCCCCGAGGAGGCCGGTCACGTTTAGCTCGCACCGGGTTGAGCCCGGACCCCGCGGGAGCGGGTCTGACCCGGACCCGAACCGACGCGGTGTTTCGGTCACCGCTGTCAACGGAGATATCGGTGTCCCCTCCCAACGTGAAATCACTAGGATGACCACAGAACTGAGCCCGGCTGACCAGGCGGCAGCCCTGGTCGACAACCCGGAGCGGTACAACTCCTTTGCCGCCGAATACGACGACGAAATTCAGTTTTATTCGGCACTCCGGAGTGACGCCCAACACTCGCTTGAGACAATCGAGGAGTACGTGGCGCTACGGCGAATATTCATGCAGTACGGACCGACAGAGGCGATCCGGGCCCGGGTCGAGGACCGGCTTGACCGGAGTCTGAAGAATATGGTGCTCGGGAGCAGCCCCCGCGGCCGTGCGTACTCTGTCGAGACGCTCGCCGAACTCGAGGGACACCGGAGGACGTTTGCGACGCTGGATATCGAGGCCCCCTCGCTACTGACGGCGGTCCGGACAACTGTCGAACACCTGTACGATGACGCCCCGACGCCGACAGCCGTCGGTGAGACCTGTGCGTCACTCCTCGCCGAAACGCCGGACGGCCAGCGAGCGGCGGTCGAGTATCTCGCACGTATCCGGCTCGTCGAGCAGTTGCTGGCCGACGACGACCCTGCCGAGCGTGTCGGCGCAGCCGTTGACGCCTATCTCGGCCAGGTGTCCCCCCCGGCCGTGGACGAGCGACCGACCGCAGCGGCGTACGCCCGAGCAGCCGAGCGGCGGTCGTTTGCCGACCCCGAGAAGCAGCGACTGTACGAGGCGGCCTTGCACCGGGAGCCGTCCGCTACACGAGCGAGTGACTACCTGTATCTGGCCGCCGCCAACACTATCGAGGACTACCGACACGGCGGCGACGAGGTAACCCGGGCGGACCTCATCGTCGCGCGCAGACAGCTGCGCGCGGTGAGGCAGGTCCGGCCCGAGACCTGGGACGCGACCAAACGGGCATACGCCGAGTCGTACCGTCACCTCGCGGACGCGGTCGAGGCAGGGGGCGGCCGCTGGCTCTCGGCGCGTGCCTCCGGGCCGTCGCCGGAGTGGTGGGCCGTCGCCGCGGCGTACGTCAAGGCCGCACAGTCGGTCTACAGTATCGACGCGGTCCGGGCGGTCAAATACGTGAGCAAGGCTGTTCGTCACGCGGCTCACGCGGTTGAGGACTGGGCGGCGAGACGACAGCTCCACCGGACCGCTCGGGCGATGTTTGACACGGTCGACCCCTCGGCCGTTGCCGGCCAGTCCGACCAGTCACGAGGCGCCGAGGCTATCGAGACGAGTGTCGCAGGCACGCGCTCGGTCCACCTGTGCCGGGAGTTCGAAGCGGCCGCACACGTGGCATTCGACCGCGCGGCGTATGACGAGGTACACGCTGCTCTCGACCGCGCACGGACCGCCGCTGAACAGGCACCACAACAGCATATCCGGCTGCGAGAGGTCGAAACTGTCGAGACGGTCGCCGCGGCGCGTCAGGCCGAACAGCAGGGCGACTACCAGGAAGCGATAAGCCGGTACCGACAGCACGAGCCCGAGAAGTCACACCTCCGTGTCGGGGTTGACTGTCACCAACAGCTCTGTAGGGTCAAGCAGGCAGTCGACAACGGCCGGTTTGCGGATGCCCTACGCCGGGCACACGAGGCGTTCCGACCCGGGTCCGCGGTCGTCGTCGCAACCGAGCTCAGCTGTGGGGTGGTCCCCGGTGACCTCGACGGCGAGCAACCACCTCCCGTTACCGACCAGTTCCTGTCGCTGAACTCGGAGGCCGTGACCGTACTGCCTGCTCTCACCCGGCTGCTGCAGGCCGGTGGGACGGTCTCAACACTCCTCCAGCAGCAGGCCGCGGCGTGT
>JBLGCN010000123.1:0-6511 GCA_047617405.1 Natronomonas sp. | reverse complement strand
GTCAAAGGGCTCACCTCCGAGGAGAAGGCACCGGAACCCCTGGAGAAGGGTATTTTGCGGGCGAAACACGGCGTCTCGGCGTTCAAGGACGGCACCGTTCGGTACGATATGACGGACCTGCCGGTCACGTCGGTCCGGCCGGCGGAACTCGACGTCACCGCCGAGCAGTTCCGCGAACTCGGCTACGAGACCGATATTCACGGCGACCCGTTGCGTCACGACGACCAGCTGGTCGAACTCAAGGTCCAGGATATCGTCCTCTCGGAGGGGGCCGCCGAGCACATGCTCGCCACCGCCGACTTTGTCGACGACCTGCTGACCCAGTACTACGGGCTCGACGCCTTCTACGAGTTCGACGAGCGGGCGGACCTCGTCGGCGAGCTCGTCTTCGGGATGGCACCGCACACCTCCGCGGCGGTCGTCGGCCGCGTCGTCGGCTTCACGAGCGCCGCTGTGGGGTACGCGCATCCGTACTTCCACGCCTCCAAGCGCCGGAACTGCGACGGTGACGAGGACTGCGTGATGCTCCTTCTGGACGGGCTGTTGAACTTTAGCCGGACGTACCTCCCCGACCAGCGGGGCGGGAGTGTCGCCGAGGATTCCCGGCTCGTGGCGGTCGACCCGGATGGCGACGTCCGGTTCCTGACCTTTGACGAATTCTGGCGCGAACTTGACTCGCCGCTCGAAGTCGATGGCAAATTCCGCAAGCGAACGTGTGCCGCTGAGGGGTGGCGAACCTACGCCTTCGGCGACGACCACGGAACCTCTCTTCAGCCGATAGAGAAGGCGATCCGGTACGAGGCGGACGATGACGAGGAGCTTCTGTCCGTCGAGACACAGTTCGGTCGCTCGCTAGAGATAACCGACCACCACAGTCTGTTCCGGTACGAAGACGGGATCGAGGAAGTCGCGGGTGCGGAGTTGGAAGAAGGCGACCTCGTCGTGGCTCCGCGGGAGCTCGATGTCGAGACCGAACGGACGACGCTTGACGTTGTTGACGCCGTCGACGACCCCTACGTCGTCATCGACGACCACGTCGAGGACCTGTTGACGACGGCCTGGGAGACGACCGACCACGGGAGTCCGACACACGACGCGTTCCAAAGCGGACTCGCCTACCGCCTGGACAGGAACAAGATCGCCTACGACCGGTTCGTCGAGATTCTTGACCGTGCCGGACTCGACCGACCCCGCAACATCCAGGTTGGCCTCTCGGATTCCTCCGACGGGATAGACCGGGTGGTCGACCTGGACGAGGAGTTCGCGTGGCTACTCGGACTGTTCGTCGCTGAGGGGTCCACGTCGAGCGTCTGCCCGGCGATCAACAGTGCCGACGAGGAACTTATCGACCGCGCGGCCGGGATAATTGAGGAGACGCTCGGTCACGAACCCGCCCGTCGGTGGTCGAACAGGGCGTACGAACTGCGCTTCCCGGCGGTCTTTCGGGACGTTCTGTACCATTTCGGATTCGAAGACGCGGAGGCTTACGACTCCAGTGAAAAAGTCATTCCCGAGCCTGTCCTCAACGCTCCGCGCGAGGTAATTCTCGCCTTCCTCCGGGGCTTCATCGCCGGTGATGGCAGTGACAAGACCGACGACAACGTCACTACCGTAGCGTTCTACACAACCAGTCCTGACGTGAAAGACGGCCTCGTGTTCCTCCTCCACCGTCTCGGGCTCGTCGCCAGCATCTCCGAACAGACCGACCGCAAGGGAAACCATCAGGATATCTACACCGTGACAGTGTCCGGGGGGGCGACCGACAACCCACTCCACAGAATCCTCGACGGCGAACGACCGTACTCCCCGAAGAGCCTCGTCGTCGCGGTCCCCGACGCGCTGATGACGATCCGCGAGATGGATATCGAGGGGGTCAAACAGCTGATCCCGAAGTACCTGAAGCGTCGGGAGAACATCTCCCTGGAACAACTCCGAGAGATCGTCCGGGAACTCGACTCCCGGGATGTGCCCGCGGCTGCGACCGACCGTCTTGAGGACTTGCGCCCGCTTGTCGACGGTGACCTCTCGTATCTGCGCGTCAAACGTGTCGAACGGGTCGAGTACGACGGCTATCTCTACGACCTCCAGGTCGGCGGCGAACCGGTCTTTGCCGCAAACTGGCTCTACGCGCACAACTCGATGGACGCGCCCCTGGTGATGTCCTCGCGGATCGACCCCTCAGAGATCGACGACGAGGCCCACAACGTCGACATCATGGCCGAGTACCCCCGGGCGTTCTACGAGGCGACCCGGGAGATGGCCGACCCGGAGTCGGTCGAAGACGTGATGACCATCGCCGAGGACCGGCTCGGCACGGAGGGGGAGTACCACGGCTTCGCGCACACCCACGACACGGGCGATATCGCGGCCGGGCCGGCGCTGTCGGCGTACAAGACCCTGGGGTCGATGGAGGAGAAGATGGACGCCCAGTTGGACATCTCCCGCACGCTCCGGGCGGTCGACGAGGCCGACGTCGCCGAGCGGGTCATCGAGTACCACTTTCTGCCGGACCTGCTCGGCAACCTGAAGGCCTTCACCAGCCAGGAGTTCCGCTGTCGCGGCTGTGGCGAGAAGTACCGTCGACCGCCGCTGACGGGCGAGTGCCGGGAGTGTGGCGGGGACGTTGCCCTCACGGTCCACGAGGGGTCGGTCAACAAGTACATGGACACCGCCCTCCGGGTCGCCGAGGAGTTCGGCGCCCGTGAGTACACGAGACAGCGCCTGCGGATCCTGGAAAAACGGATCGACCGGGTCTTCGAGGACGACACCAGCAAGCAGTCGGGTATTGCCGACTTCATGTAGCCGGCCACGACAGCCCCACATGACGGGTGGACCGGACGCCAGCAGGTATTTACTCCCCCCCCTCTACGTCGGGGCATGCGCGCAGTTCGCTACCACGAGGCCGGCGAACCGGGGGTCCTGGGACTCGAGGATATCGAGCGACCCGAACCCGGGCGTGGGGAGGTACTGGTCGAGGTTGCGGCGGCGAGTGTCAACCCGGTCGACGCGAAGTTCAGAGCGTGGGGCGTCCCGTCGATGCCAAAGACGACCGGCTCGGACCTGGCAGGGACGGTCGCCGCCGCCGGCGCGGGCGTCGAGTACGCGGTTGGTGACCGGGTCTTTGCTACCGGGCTCCACACCGACCGGTTCGCCGGCGGCTCCTTTGCCGACTACGCGCTCGTCCCGACCGACCTGCTCGCCTCGCTACCCGACGGGGTGACGTTCGCGGAGGGCGCGGCGGTTGCACTCGTCGGGGTGACCGCGTGGCGGGCCTTTGTCGACCACGCGGGGCTCGACCCGGGTGCGACCGCGTTCGTCCACGGGGGTAACGGCGGCGTTGGACACGTTGCGGTTGGCCTGGCGGACGCGCTGGGTGCAACACCGGTCGCGACGGCCCGCCCCGAACACCACGATGCGGTCCGGGGGTTCGGTGCCGCGGCAGTCCTGGACTACGGCCGCGACGACCTGGCGGCGGCTGCCCGGGACGCGATGGGCGGCGGGGCCGACGCGGTGCTTGACCACATGCCCGACCGGTATCTCGGAACCGACGTCGAACTGGCCACACAGGAGGCTGACGTGGCGGTTATCGCCGGCGGGGAGTCGACGCTGCCGGACGTGACCGCCGCACGCTCGAAGGAACTGGCCGTTCACATGATGAGTATGTCGAATCTGGCGACCCAGCCGGAGCTGCCCGACATAGCCCCGGTCCTCACCCGGCTCGGGCGACTCGTCGCCGACGGCCGTCTTGAGGTGGCCATCGACCGGACACACAGCCTGGCGGAGGCCGTCGAGGCACACCGCGCGGTGATGGAGGAGAGCCTCGTCGGCAAGATTGTCGTGGAGCCGTAGCCGAGAACAGGCCCGGACGACGGAATCCCTGGCCGCGACCGAGCAAAGCAAGGGAGCGTCCGGCTTTTTCACTATGTTTTTTGCGCCGAGAGGTGCCACAGCGCGGCTCCGCCGCGCGAGGACACCCGAGGCATAAAAAAGTAGTCTACGGCTGGTCGAGCCGGAGCCGCGTGGTGGGCCGCCCCTCGAAGCGTGGGCCGGAGCCGGTCTCCTCGAAGCCGGCGGCGATGGCGGCGTCCTCGATATCGGGCTCGCCGTCGGGGACGAGCATCTCGACGGCCATCCCCTCGGCGCGGGCAAAGCCCAGCGGCTCCTCCAACAGTGTCGGGAAGGCGTCGGGTTCACCCTCGATCTGGGTGACGTGTACCGTCCGGGTGCGGGCGTCGTAGCTGACGAAGCCGATGATCTCCTCGCCCTGTTCGGCAACTCTGACGGTCCGGTCGTGGACGAGGTTGCGCATCACATCCCGCGGGGAGTCGGTCAGGTCCGCCAGGCGTCCGGCGTCGGCCTCGACGGCATCCCGCAATTCCATACCTGGTGTTTGAGCGCGGAGAAATTAAACCCGGTGGCGCAGATGGACACAGTTATCCACGGTGACGACAAAACGGGCGCCAACAGTCATGAGGAACACGCGCCACGGGGTGGCTCAATGCGGATTATAGTCAAGTTCGGCGGGACCAGCGTCGCCGACGGTGACCGGATCAACCGGGCCGCAGACTCGGTTGCCACCGCGGTCGAGGCCGGCTACGAGGTTGCGGTCGTGGTCAGTGCGATGGGGTCGACGACCGACACACTGATCGACGAGATGAAATTCGACGCCAGCGAGGAGGACCGCGCCGAGATCGTCAGCATGGGCGAGCGGACCTCCGTCCGGATGTTGAAAGGCGCCCTCGAAGCCCGGGGGATCGACGCCGCCTTTCTCGAACCCGGCCGGACCGACTGGCCGATCATCACCGACGAGTACGGCGAGGTCGACGTCACGGAGACCCGCGCCCGCGCCCAGCAGTGTGCCGAGCGGATGCGCGAGGGGGTTGTCCCCGTGCTCACGGGCTTTCTCGCCCAGGACCACGAGAGCACCATCACCACGCTGGGCCGTGGCGGGAGCGACACCACCGCGGTGATGCTCGGCAACTACATGGACGCCGACGAGGTAGTCATCGTCACCGACGTCGAGGGCGTCATGACCGGCGACCCCGACGTCGTCGAGGGCGCGCGCAACGTCGGGGAGATCACCGTCGACGAACTCCGGAACCTCTCCTTTCGTGGGGCGGAGGTCGTCGCCCCCTCGGCGCTGGCGTACAAGACCAACGGCCTCAGCGTCCGGGTCGTCCACTACCAGCACGACGACCTGCTGGGGGGTGGGACCTCCATCAGCGGGGAGTTCCAGAACCTCATCGACCTCCACGAGAACGAGTTGGTCTGTCTGACCGCCGCCGGCCGCGCGGTCCGCAACCAGCCCGGGATCCTGGCGACGCTGTCCTCGGCACTGGGCAGGGCGGGGATCAACATCCAGACTGTCTCCAGCGGGATGGACTCGATCACCTTCTACGTTGACGCCGCCAACGCCGAGCGTGCCGAGGCCCTGATGCACGACGAGGTCGTCGCCGACGAGACCCTCTCCAGTATCACCCGCGAGGAGGATATCGCGGTCATTCGGGTCACCGGCAACGATATCCAGAGCCAGAGTGACGCCATCCAGCAGGTGCTCGCGCCGCTGGCCGAGGAGCGGATCTACCTCTACGACGTCGTCACCAGCGCCACCTCTGTCGCCGTGTTCGTCCCCTGGGCGGACCGCGAGGAGACACTCGACTGCCTGCAGGACGTGTTTTAGCGCCGTCCGGTCGTCCACAGTCCACAGTCCGCCCTTACCGCCCCTCCCGCAGCCGTTCGCCGAGCTCGGCGGGCAGTCCCGCCGACGCGATGGCTGCGGTCACCTCGTCGACGTCGTACTCGACACGACGCTCCTCGACCTGTAATCCGCCGAGGTCGAGCACCGCGTACGCCGCCCGCGGGTCGCCGTCGCGGGGCTGGCCGACGCTCCCCGGGTTCACGACGACCCCCGCCTCGTAGCGCTCGTGGTGCTGGACATGGGTGTGCCCGAGCACGAGCACGTCCTCCTCGTCGAGCAGGTGGGGCCCGAACTGCGCGGGGTAGGTGTAGCGGTTGGGGTCGTCGGGGTTGCCGTGGACCAGCCGCACGCTCCCCTCACAGACCGTCCGCTCGTTGGGGAGGGCCGCGAGCCACTCGAGTTGGTCGTCGTCGAGCGCCTCGCGGGCGTGGCGCACCCCCGCACCGGCCATCGAATTGAACGCGAAGTCCGTCCCGCCCGCGACCGCGCGGTCGTGGTTGCCCATCACCGTCGGCACCCCCCGCTCGCGCATCGCGTCGACGCAGTCGGCGTGCCAGGGGTTGTAGCCGACGACGTCGCCCGCACACGCCAGCCGGTCGACCGGCGGCATGTCAGCCAGCACCGCCTCCAGCGCCACCCGGTTGCCGTGGACATCCGAGATGAGACCGACTCGCATACCCCGGCTACGCGCCGGCCCGGCTTAACCCCGGCGCGGGCGGGACCCCCCTGGTCGGTCGCTGCTCGCGGCTCGCTCACGGCTCCCGCTGGTCGCCGTTCGCAGTTCCGAGAGCCTCGCTTTGCTCGGCTCTCGCC
>JBLGCN010000122.1:0-6556 GCA_047617405.1 Natronomonas sp. | reverse complement strand
CCGTCGGTGCGAAGTTCTCGAGATTTCCGGGCTCGATGAAGAACACCCCGAGTGCAACGTAGATGAGGACGACGACCAACTCCGCCCCGATCATGATGTTCTGTGCGCCGCTTGACTCCTCGGTTCCGTAGAAGTTGATCGCGGTGATCAGCCCGAGTCCGACGAGACCCAACAGCACGATGAGGGCCCGCCCGTCGAGAAAGGGCAGCGGCGCCACAATGTACTGGCCGAACCCGATCATGTAGAAGGCGCTGGCGAACATCAGCCCGGTCCACATCCCCCACCCGACGATACTCCCGAACAGCCCGCCGAGCGCCCGGTTGACGTAGTGGTAGCTGCCGCCGGCCACCGGCATGCCGGTGGCCAGTTCTGCCAGTGACAGCGCGGCCAGCAGGGCGACGAATCCGGCGATCACAAACGAAACTGCGCTGGCCGGCCCCGCCCCTTCGGCGGCCAACCCGGGGAGGATGAAGATCCCGGCCCCGATCATCGTGCCGCCGCCGAGTGTCATCGCCTCGAGGAAGCCGAGATTCCGCTCCAGTTCGCCAGCGTCGACCGTCATGAGGGCTCCCGCGAACCGGTGACGTGAGTCGTCTGTCGTGTAGCTGTGCTGTGGGGGCACACACTCGGCTCGGTCGTGCGGTGGCCGATTCGGCTACCCCCTACGAGTCTCTGGTGTACGCGCATTCGCATATCTGGGTGAGGATTTGATTACTCGCGGGGGCTGGCCGCCGCGACACTTTTTGCCGCTCAAAGGGGGCGGGACTCGGTCAACTAATAGTACAATCGACGGACACCTAACAGTTTTGGTTAGAACACACCCGAGCCCACAGCCCGACGGCCGGCCGTGGTCCACCCGTCAGGAGGCCTCCCTTAGCCGATATCCCGCACGATAAAGGCGGGCTTGTCCACCTCGTCGACGACCCGTGACGGGACCGTCCCGAAGATCCGTTCGCGGAGCGACGGTTTCGTCTCGCCGAGGACCAGGAGGCCGTACTCCTGTGCGAGTTCGATAATTTCGTCGAAGGGGGAGTCCTCGTCGGCGAGTTGCCAGTCGATTCGCTCCCGGTCGACCCCAGCTTCACTGAGACGGTCCATGGCGCCGCGGACGAGGAGCTCACCGTTGTCCGGCTCGTCGTCCACGGCGGAGTGGAGAAACGTGACCGATACGTCGCTCATCCGCATGACATCCGCAAGGAGCAACACGATACGTTCGAGATTCGTGCCACCGCGCACCGGGACGAGCACCCGCTCGATGCGCTCACCCGTGCCGACGGTTAGGACCGCATCACAGCCGTGTTCGTTGGCAACGCGGTCCATCGTCTCTATTCGGTCGTGTGTGAACACGAGAACATCCGTCACGTCGATGCCACTGTCGCGGAATTTCTCGGCAACGTCTGCCAGTGCTGCCGTTGCATCCGACTCGTGGTCCTCCTTGAGCTGTGCGGGCGCCACCTGGTCCGGAACCGGATAATAGCCGAGCAGAACAATGTCGACCGAGCGACAGAGGTCGATGAGTGGCTGAGCCGGTTGCTCGTCACCCGAGATATCAACCGGCACGAGTACGCTCGAACTGCCAGTTAATGACATATTCTCCCCTTCTCCTCGCTGCTATTTCGGCCTTCGGGTGTGGTGAACACCTGTCTCGGCCCTCTCGAACGGCTCAGTCGGATGCTCGCCCGGAGGAGAGCTCCGACTGTTCGGTTATCTCCGTCTGTGAGACGTCAAACTGCTTGAGGAACTGCTGGACTGCCTCGTCACTCCCGACGACCGTTATCTGCTCGTCACCGGTAAACTCACGCTGTGGGTCAGGGTTACTCGACAGGCCTGACCCGTGTTCGACAGCGATCACCCGACAGCCTGTCCGCTCGTAGATACCCGATTTCGCGAGTGTCAACCCGACAAACGGGGCCGCGGAGACGCGGACAAACCGGATCTGACTCGCCGGTGCCAGAATGTCCTCGCCGCGGAGTTCCTTTGCGACCATCCTGGCGCTCACGCGGGGCACCGACAGGACGTAATCGGCCCCCGCACTCAGCGCCTTCCTGGTCGCATCGGTGTCGCTCACCCGCGTCAGCACCTCGATCCTCGGCTCTAATGACCGCGCGAGCACCGTCGTCAGTAGGCTCGCCGAATCGTCTGGGAGGCCGACGATAATCGCCTCAGCCTCCTCGATCCCGGCCTCCCGGAGCACCGTCTCCGACCCGGCATCGGCGACGATGTCAACCTCCTCACCCTCCACAATATCGACCGTCACGGTATCGATCCCCGCCTCCATGACGACTGACTTTGCGGCCTGCCCGACCTCACCCATCCCCGCGAGCACAAACCGCTCGTGGTCTCGGACTGTCCGCGCCGGCCGCAGGAAATCGCTCATCTCCTCCAACGCGTCGTGTCCCCCCGAGACCAACAGGACCGTACTGGGGCGGATCACCGCGTCCGGGTCCGGCGGCAGCTGTAATTCGCCGTCGATCCACGCACCGATGATGTTCGCCCCTGTTCGTTCTCTGATCTCCGAGTCCCGGATGGCGGTCCCGACCAACCGACTCCTCTGGTCGACCGGAATCTCGGTCACCTCGATGTCGGACCCCAGATTGACCGTGTCGGTCACCTCGGAACTAAAGGAGGTGACCGCCTTCTCCGCGAGCCGGTGCCCGAGCACCTCGTGTGGGGAGAGCACGCTGTCGGCCCCGGTCTCTAACAGCACATCACGGAGGCCGCTGTCGTCGGTGAGGGCGATCACCTCGAGCTCCGGGCGTAACGACCGCACTGTCAGGATTGTGTTTACGTTCGCGTCGCCCGCGTCAGTGATGACCGCCTTCGCGGTATCGATACTCGCTCGCTCGAATGCGTCCGCATCCTGTGGGGAGCCGTGAATGGCTGAGTAGCCCTCATCAGAGAGCTCTCTGGCGTTGTCCTCCGAGGATGAGATCAGCACGTAGTCGATGTCGAGTTCGTCGAGTTCGTCGAGCAGAACCGCAGAGTCCCGACGGTACTCACAGATGATGACGTGGTCCTGTTTTCCCGTGAGTCGATTGTCAAGGTTTACCTCGGCACCGGTGAACAGCGGAATAATGATCAGCCGGAGTGTAAAGAAGCCGATCCCGATCCCGGAGACCTGCGTCAGTGAGACAAAAATAAAGATCAGTGGATGGCTCCAGAGGCCCGAGTCCTGACCGTAGCCGGTCGTCGTCATCGTCTGGACGACAAACTCGAATGACGCAAATATCGATTGGTTCACCCCCTCAAGCCGCGCCAGCGCGAGATTGTACACTACCGTATAGGTGAGGATGACGACACCGAGACCGAGAAAGTAGTAGAGTATGAGTCGGTCCCGTCGGGAGAGCTCGGTCTCGGATATCGACCGGAGGAAGGAACTCATAATGGACAGTATGGCGTCCCAACCGGTAGGATAAAAAAGTAGTGTCACCCTCCGTCCGGACTCACGACTCACCTATCGTCCTCGGATAGGCGCTCACTACGACCAGTCCACACAGCCATCACTGTCGTGGCCAGCCGGGACAAAACCACTCGACGGCGCGGGAATTACGCGCTCTTTCAGGTAGTGTCACCGACTCCCCGCGAGTCCGTTCCTGCGTTGTGTGTCAGTGGGGTTTCACCCCCCTTCCGCACGTAATGGGTAGTGCTGGTGAATTCGCGTCGAATTCGTCACCACTGTGGGGGGTACCGGCGGCCCGGTGGCGTGTGAGACCGGTCACGCGGGTACCGTAGAGGTGTAGCTGTCCGAAACCATCCACAGGTCACACACATCCGGTCAGGACGTGCCACACTGGCCGGACACAGCCCAAAGCCGAGGACCCTCCAACCCTAAAACCCCGCAGTCGAACCGGGGGTGGCCTATCTGTCAGCGGTCGACGAACTCGACGCCGGTAACCTCGAACCGGGCCCCACCCCGGTCGCTCTCGGTCACGGCAATCCCCCACCCGTGGGCGTCCGCAATCTGCTCGACGATCCGCAGGCCAAAGCCGGTGCCGTCCTCGTTTGTCGAGTAGCCCGCCTCGAAGACCGCCTCGCGCTCTGAGTCGGGGATACCGGGGCCGGTATCCGCCACGTAGAAGCCGTTGTCCATCGCCCCGACAGACACCGTCACGTCCGCGCCGCCGTGTTCGACGCTGTTCCGGTAGAGGTTCTCGAACAGCTCCTGGAGCCGGCTCCGGTCGGCCCGGATAGCCCGCGTCGTGTCAGTGTCGAGTGTCGCCGACTGTGTCTCGGTCGTCTGCCAGCCGGCGGCGGCCACGTCCGCGAGCGTGATAGCCTCAACCTCGGTCACCTGTTCGCCCTCTCGTGCTAACCTCAACAGGTCGTCGATGAGTGTCTGACTCCGGTCGACCGCGTCGGCTGCCGTGGCGAGCGCGTCGCTCTCACAGGTCTCCTGTGCCAGTTCGAGTCGGCCCTCGGCGACGGTGAGTGGACTCCGCAGGTCGTGGCTGACAACCCTGGCGAACTCCGCCAAGCGCTCGTTCTGGCGTTCGAGTTCCCGCTCTCGCTCGGTTTGCTCGGTGATGTCACGACTGATTACGACGAACAGGTCCTCCTCCTCGGTGTCGAGCCGTCTGACGTTGACCTCAACCGGCACTGTCGAGTCGTCGCGGCACTCGTAGGCACCCGTGGTCTGTCGCCTGTCATCGGGGTCCATATCCCGCCACAGCGTCCGTGCCTCATCGGGCGTGATGCCGGTATCGATATCCCACACCTTCATCTCCGTGAGCTCTGATTTGGCGTACCCGGTCGTCTCGGCAAACTGTTGGTTCACGTCGAGGATGTTGCCATCGGTGTCGTGGATGTCGACCATATCCGGCGACCTGTCGAAAAGTGCCTCCAGACGGGCCGCCGTGTTTTCCAGTTGCCGTCGTTGCCGTTGCTCCTCGGTGATGTCCTGTATGTACCCCCGCATCACGCCACCGGACCCACGACCCTCCACCCGTTCACCCCGGGCAGCGACCCACCGCTGTCCGCCGTTGGCCGTGGCGAGTCGCACCTCCGTCTCGTAGGGTTCGCCTGTCTCGACACACGCGTTGAACCGAGCGGCGAGTGGGCCGCGGTCCTCCGGGTGCACGGCGTCGAGTGCCGCCTCGAGTGTGAGGTCCGCACCCGGGTCGAGGCCGTAGAGCCGGCGTATTCCCTCCGTTACGGTGAGTCTCTCACGCGCTGAGTCGTACTCCCACGCGCCGATGTCGGCCAGTCGCTCCACGTTCGTCAGGAGCTCCTGGGCGTGCTCTCCCTCCTGCTCGCGCTCCGCCCGGGCAGTACTGTCGCGGCTGGTGACGACGAGCCCATCGACAGCATGGTCACCGGACCGGCTGCTGCCGCGGGCTTCGACCCGGCGCCAGGACCCGTCTGCGTGCCGGAAGCGACACTCGAGTGGCTCTGTCCTGTCGTGGTCGTTGACCGACCTCTCGAACGCCCCCCTGACCCCCTCGCGGTCGTCGGGGTGGATGTCGTCCCACCACTCGTTACCGAGTCTCTCCTCGGGGTCGTGGCCGAGAGCCCGCTCGAACGACGGGCTCAGATACTGGTACTGTCCGTCGGCATCGACAACCGAGATGATGTCCTCCGACCCCTCGGGGAGCGCCCGGAACCGCTGTTCCTGTTCGCGGTGGTCGGTCAGGCCCCGGCCAACCCCGACGAGCCCGGCCGGCTCTCCGTTCTCGTCGGTCAGGCGTGCCCCTTTGAACTCGTAGGGGAGACGCTCCCCGTCGGCGGTGAGCAGGTCCGCCTGAAGCGTTGCTTCGCCGTCTGTCAGCGTCGTCTCGACCGCCTCGGAAACCCTCTCGCGTTCGTCCTCGGGGAATAGCTCGAGTGCGGACATCCCCTCGAGTTCCGTCTCGCTGTAGCCCGTCATATCGAGCCCTGTCTCGTTCCACCGGCAGAGCGTCCCGTCCGCGTCTATCATATAAAAGATGTCATCCAAGGCATCGAGTGCCTGCCGGACGACCCGCCGCTCCGTCTCGAGTTCCCGTTGCTGCTGTTGCTGCTCGGTGATGTCGTGGATAGCGCCCCGGACTACGGTCGTGCCTCCGCTGACTGTCGTCGGCGTGTATGTGATATTCAACAGCTGTTCCTCCCCCTCAGGGTGTTGGTAGCGCCAGGTCCCCTGTGTCTGCTCACCGGTCCGGAGTGCCCGCTGGATCGTCTGCTGAATCCTCTCCCGGTCATCGGGGTGGTAGTACTCCAGCCCACCCTCGTGGCTGTGGCTCGCCTGCTCCGGTACGTTCAGTATTCGGCGGGCACCGTCGGTCAGGACGACATCGTCGGCCTCGATATCCAGTTCGAACCCGCCGGTGTCGCCGGCAAACTCGGTGAGCCGCATCAACTCCTCCTGTCGGGCGGCTCGCTCGGCGTCGCGCCTGGCCTGGACGGCATTACGGACCCGGTTGGCCAGGAGCTCGTACTGTTCGGTGCCAGTCCCCTTCTGGAGGTAGTCGGTGACGCCGGCAGAGATAGCGTCGCTGGCGACCTCCTCGCTGCCCCTGCCGGTGAGAAGTATAAACGGAAGCTCGGGGCACTCCTCGCGGACCGTCTCCAGGAACTCGAG